>JAYUIZ010000077.1:0-3196 GCA_043765595.1 Lysobacter sp.
CCGGCAATCCATGATGAAGAATAGTCCCGGCCAAACCCTACCTGTCATATGTCACAGTATGGTCTCATCGGTCCGTGCGCTGGTCGGCTAACGTCTAGAGTTCAGGACGCATGTACGGGAACAACAACACATCGCGGATCGACGTGGAGCCGGTCAGCAACATGACCAGCCGGTCGATGCCAACGCCCAGGCCACCGGTGGGCGGTAGGCCGACTTCCAGCGCACGGATGTAATCGGCGTCGTAGTGCATCGCCTCGTCGTCGCCGCCCTCCTTCGCTTCGACCTGGGCGCGGAACCGTGCGGCCTGATCTTCGGAGTCGTTCAGCTCCGAGAAACCGTTCGCGATTTCCTTGCCGCCGATGAACAGCTCGAAGCGATCGGTGATGCCCGGCTCGGTGTCAGATTCGCGGGCCAACGGCGAGACTTCGACTGGGTAATGGGTGATGAAGGTCGGTTGGATCAGATCGGCTTCGACCGTCTTCTCGAAGATTTCCAGCAGCAGCTTGCCCCAGCCGTAGCCGGGCTTCACGTGCACCTTCAGTCTCGCGCAGTGCTGCGCCAGCGCGTCGCGGTCGCGGCAATCGGCGATTGAGATCTCCGGGTTGCGCTCGCGGACCGCTTCTACCAGCTTCCAGCGGCGGAACGGCGCGGCCAGACCGATGATGTTGCCTTCCCACTCCACCTCGTCGATGCCCAGCGTGTCGCGGGCGATATCGCGGATCATGCCCTCGGTCAGGTCCATGACTTCGATATACGTGGCGTAGGCCTCGTACAGTTCCAGCATCGTGAATTCGGGGTTGTGGCGGGTGCTGACGCCCTCGTTGCGGAAGTTGCGGTTGATCTCGTACACGCGCTCGATGCCGCCGACGACCAGCCGCTTGAGATACAGCTCCGGGGCCACGCGCAGATAAAGTTCGAGATCGAGCGCGTTGTGATGGGTGACGAACGGCCGCGCAGCCGCGCCACCAGCGATGTAATGCATCATCGGCGTTTCGACTTCCAGGAAGTTGCGGCCGTCGAGCCAGCGCCGGATCGCAGTCACGATCTGCGAACGCTTGACGAAGACCGCGCGCGAATCGGGATTCACGATCAGGTCGACATAGCGCTGCCGGTAGCGCTGTTCGACATCGCTCAGTCCGTGCCATTTGTCGGGCAGCGGGCGCAGCGACTTGGTGAGCAGACGCAGGCTGCCGGCCTTGACCGACAACTCGCCGGTCTTGGTGCGCATCAAGGTGCCTTCCGCGCCGACGATATCGCCGACGTCCCAGCCCTTGAACGCGTCGTAGGTGTCGCCCAGCGTGTTCGCCTGCAGGAACATCTGGATGCCGCCGGTCATGTCCTGGATCTGCGCGAACGCGGCCTTGCCCATGACCCGCTTGGCCATCAGCCGGCCGGCGACTGCAACGCGACGGCCTTCGGCCTCCAGCGCTTCGCCGGTCCACTGTTCTGCGTCTTCGTAGGTGTTCTGGAGATCCTGCGCGAAATGCTCGCGCTTGAAATCGTTCGGGTATGCGATGCCCTGCCCGCGCAGCGCACCGAGTTTGCCGCGCCGCTCGGCGATCAGGGCGTTCTCGTCGCGGTGCGGGGTGTGGTCGTCGGTCATGGTGGTGTCTGCTCGGGAACTTGGAGGATATTGCAGGAGCTCGGAAGGGCTGCAGGAGGGGCTTCAGCCCCGAGCCCTTCCCAGGCGGCTATTGAAAAAAACCGCGCTGGCGTCTGCCCAAAAGGTCTTAGCGTCCGCGGGAAAGGCTCGCGGCTGAAGCCGCTCCTACGCAATGCTCAGACGGCGTCGGTGCGTTTCGAGCCCGCTTCCAGCCCGGACTTCAAACTGGCCTCGATGAATTCATCGAGATCGCCATCGAGCACTTTCTGGGTATCGGTGCGCTCGATGCCGGTGCGCAGGTCTTTGATCCGCGACTGGTCCAGCACGTAGTTGCGGATCTGGCTGCCCCAGCCGATATCGGACTTGGTGGCTTCCAGCGCGTCGCGCTCGGCGTTGCGTTTCTGGACTTCCAGCTCGTACAACTTCGCCTTGAGCATCTTCATCGCCATATCGCGGTTCTGATGCTGGCTGCGGCCGTTCTGGCAGGCCGCCACGGTATTGGTCGGAATGTGGGTGATGCGCACCGCGGATTCGGTCTTGTTGACGTGCTGGCCGCCGGCGCCGGACGAACGATAGACGTCGGTGCGTAGATCGGCCGGGTTGATGTCGATTTCGATGTCGTCCTCGACTTCCGGTGACACGAACACCGAGGTGAACGAGGTGTGGCGGCGGTTGTCGGAATCGAACGGCGACTTGCGCACCAGCCGATGCACGCCGATCTCGGTCTTCAGCCAGCCGAAGGCGTAATCGCCTTCGACTTTGAACGTGGCGGACTTGATCCCGGCCACATCGCCGGCACTGACTTCCATCAGTTCGGCCTTCCAGCCGCGGGCTTCGCACCAGCGCAGATACATGCGTAACAGCATTTCCGCCCAGTCCTGGGCCTCGGTGCCGCCGGCGCCGGCCTGGATGTCCACGAAGGCATTGGCCGAGTCCAGCTTGCCGGAGAACATGCGCTGGAATTCGAGCTGGTCGACGCCGCGTGCGTAGCGCTCCACATCGGTCTGGATGGCGATCGCGGTGTCGTCGTCCTCTTCCATTTCGACCAGTTCCAGCAGCTCTTCGGCGCCGGCTAGGCCGTCCTTCAGGTCGCGGATGCCGTTGACGGTCTTGTCGAGCAACGAGCGCTCGCGGCCCAGGGCCTGCGCGCGTTCGGAATCGTTCCAGATGGCAGGGTTTTCGAGTTCGCGATTGACTTCTTCCAGACGCTCGACTTTGGCGTCGTAGTCAAAGATACCCCCTGAGCGAATCGAGCCGACCGCGAAGGTCGTCGATGCGCTGGCGGATCGGATTGAGTTCGATCATGGCGTGATGTGCGGTCGCAACAAAGAGCGGGGATTCTAGCAGGGCACCGCTTCAGCCGGGCTCGGTTCGTTTCCAAGCAAGCGCATCGTGGTGCGAAGCTGCGACTTAGCAGGCTGCTGAAATACCTGCGGTAGCAGGTTTTCAGTGGCCTGTTAACGCAACCATGGATGGCTGCGCCGGCGAAACAAACGCGTAAGCGATTGATTCGCCGTGAGCACGTCCGGACATGTGCCGGACGTGCTCACTGAAATACCACCTGGACGGAGGTATTTCAGCAACCTGTTAGAC
>JAYUIZ010000078.1:0-3195 GCA_043765595.1 Lysobacter sp.
CCTGGGCCTGACCGAACGCACCGTACGCCGCGACTGGGAAAAGGCGCGGTTGCTGCTGGCCTCGATGCTGGAGTGAATCCGGCGTGCGCCTTCGGGCGACTTGCAGTTGAATTCCTGGCCGAACTGCGGGACGAAGCCGATAGCGAATACCGGCTGTCGTTGTCCGGTTCGCACCCCGCATCCCGTTTGGGCGGGCGCCCACCAACGGGAACCTGCATGAAGCCCCTGCCCTCATGAAATCCCTGCCCTGCTCTCCCTCCGACTGGCCGCGATTCTCGTCCCTGCTCGACAGCTATCTCGAATTGGAACCCGGGCAACGCGCGGCCTGGCTCGACGCTTTGCCGGAGAACGATGCCTCGTTCAAGCCTTCGCTGCAGGCGGTGCTGTCGACCGGAGAGCGCCGCAGCGGCGACTGGCTGGATCGCCCGACCGGCAGCGACGAGACCGCCTCGCCGTACGTCGAAGGCATGCGCCTCGGTCCGTGGCGGTTGCTGCGGCCGCTGGGCAGCGGCGGTATGGGTGCGGTGTGGCTGGCGGCGCGCGCCGACGGCGCCTACGCACGCCAGGTCGCACTGAAACTGCCGCACGCGCACCTGCTGGCCGGCGCGCAGCGCGAACGATTCCAGCGCGAACGCGACATCCTCGCCGGCCTGACCGATCCGCGCATCGCGCGCTTCTACGACGCCGGCATCGGCGAAGACGAGCAGCCGTGGCTGGCGCTGGAGTACGTGGAAGGCACGCCGATCACCGAACACTGCGACGGCCGCGCGCTGTCGGCACGCGATCGCGTGACTCTGCTGCGCGAGGTCGCCGCCGCGGTGCAGGCCGCGCATGCGCGGCTGGTCGTGCATCGCGATCTCAAGCCGGCGAATGTACTGGTGACCGCCGCCGGCGAAGTGAAACTGCTGGATTTCGGCATCGCCAAACTGGTCGACGGTAATGGCGACGACAACCCGGGTCTGACCCAGTTCGGCGGCCGCGCCGTCACGCCCGAATACGCAGCACCGGAGCAACTCGACGGCGGCGCGGTCACGGTCGCCACCGACGTGTATGCCCTGGGGGTGATGCTGTACGAACTGCTGGCCGGACAACGCCCGTTCCCGACCCGCTCGCGCCTGGGACGGATGATCGAACAGCGCGAAGAAGCGCCGCTGGCATCGAGTCGCGCCAGCGGCAAACGCCGCGGCGAGCTGGTCGGCGATCTCGACGCCATCCTCGCCAAAGCGATGGCCATCGACCCCGCCCACCGCTACGTTTCGGTCGACGCGTTTTCGCAAGACCTGCAGCGGCATCTGTCGCATCAGCCGATCCAGGCCCAGCGCATCGGCCGCTGGCAGCGCGCGCGCAAGTTCGTCCGCCGCCACCGCCAGGGCGTGGCGGTCGCCTGTCTGCTGCTGGCCGCGCTCGGCGCCGGCGTGGGCGGCGTGCTCTGGCAGGCGCAGCGCGCGGCCGAAGAAGCGCGGCGGGCCAGCGCGATCAAGGACTTCCTGATCGAAATCTTCGCGGCGAACGACCCGCGCATTGCCTCCGACCAGCCGCGCGGCAGCATTTCCGCGAAAGCCCTGCTGGATGCCGGCGCGGCGAAGATCGAATCGCGTTTCGCCGACGACCCGGACGTGCAGATCGAACTTCTGCGCACGGTCGCCGACCTGTACGCACAGCTCGGCGAAGACGAACGCTACGAGGCGCTGCAGGCACTGCAGCTGAAGAAAACGCGGGAACGCTACGGCCCGCTGCATCCGAACATTCTAAACGGCGCGGTGGAAGCATCGACACGCGCATGCAGCGCGGGCGACGACGCCCGCTGCAAAGCCACGCTCGCCGAAGCCGACAGGCTGCTGAGCGCCGCTGGCGATGAAGATCCCGAACTGCGCGCCTACTGGTGGGTCGGACGGGGACAACACCTCCAACGCCAGGATGGTCGCCTCGACGATGCACGGCACGCGTTCGAACGCGCGGTAGCGCTGTTCGTAAAACACGCGCCGCGTTCGCGCGGGCACGTCACCGCGTTGCACGAACTGGCCGGGTTTCTCAACGCGCAGCAGCAGGATCATGTGCGCGCCATCGCCACCTATCATCGGGCGCTGGTGCTGGCCGAATCGCTTCCGGGCAGAAACGATGCCGAACTGCAGACGCTCTATGCCAACCTCGGCCTGATCCATCAGCAACTCGGCCAATTCGCCGAGGCCGCCATCGCCTTCCGGAAATCCGCCGACATCGCCGATCGCACCACCGGCGCGGAGTTTCCCACCGCCTGGGTGCCACGCGCGAACGCCGCGCGCACCCTGCATCTGATCGGTCAGCGCGACGCGGCGCATCTCGAATTCGAACGCCTGCTGCCGCTGCTGCCCGCCGACGGTAGCCATCCGCTGGAAACGGCGACCGTACGCCTGCACTACGGCGAGCGCATGGCCAGCGAAGGCCAGGCAGCGGCCGGCATCGCGGCGCTGGAGGCGGTGGAGCGCACCTACGCGCAGCAGTCCGCATTCTCGTTCCAGTTGCGGCTGACGCGACGGTTCCTGGGCGAAGCCTATGCCCGCGCCGGCCGCAACGACGCCGCCGGACGCATGCTGAAAGCATCGCTCGCCGACTACCTGGCCCATCAGCAGGACCGCGAACAGGCAGTGATGGCGATCCGCGAAAGCTGGGGACGCTGGCTGCTGGACAACGGCAGGCTGGACGAAGCGCAGACGCAGTTCGGCACCATCGTCGAGCACGCCGACGGCCGCACCTTGGCGCATATCGCGCTGGCCCATGGCGGGCTGGCGCGCGTGGCGCTGGCCAGACACGACCGCAGCGTCGCCTGGCGCGAAAGCGCCGCGGCGATGGATGCGTGGAATCAGGTCGCGGGCTTCCGCGACGTGCGGATGGGCCCGTATCTGCAGCGGATACGCGCCGACGTGCTGGCGGCCAGCGGCGAAGTCGCTGCCGCCCAGGCGCTGGAAGACGAAGCCACCGCCGCCAGCGTGCGCTATGACCATCCCGACAGCCCCACGGTCGTGCGCCGGCGCATGGCCGCGTCGCGATAAGGTCACGACCGGCTGCGCGGCTCTCATTCTGCGCGGCTCTAATTCTGCGCGGCTCTCATCGCGCAGCCCGAACAGCTCCGGTCTGTCTTGCGCAGGGCCACGACGAAAATAATGTTCGGCGCCATGTCCGGTTCGCATGGCCAACCCCCGTTCGGCGATCCGTGAG
>JAYUIZ010000079.1:0-9635 GCA_043765595.1 Lysobacter sp.
GATCACACGGCGATAGAGATCGTTGAGATCCGAGGTCGCAAAACGGCCGCCGTCCAATGGCACCAGCGGACGCAGGTCCGGCGGCAGCACCGGCAGCACGGTCATGACCATCCACTCCGGACGGTTGCCGGATTCGAGGAAGGCTTCGACCAGCTTGATCCGCTTGGTCAGGCGCTTGAGCTTGGTTTCCGAACCGGTGCTGGCGATGTCTTCGCGCAGCTGGATCATTTCCGACTGCAGGTCGATCGTGCGCAGCAGGTCATAGACCGCTTCGGCGCCCATCGCGGCTTCAAAATCGTCGCCGTGTTCCTGGCGCGCGATCATGAACTGTTCTTCGTTCAGCAGCATGCCGCGCTCGAGCGGGGTCAAGCCCGGCTCGGTCACCACAAACGCCTCGAAATACAGGATGCGTTCGATATCGCGCAAGGTCATGTCCAGCATCAGGCCGATGCGCGACGGCAGCGACTTGAGGAACCAGATGTGGGCGACCGGCGATGCGAGGTCGATGTGGCCCATGCGCTCGCGACGGACGCGGGCGAGGGTCACTTCGGTGCCGCACTTCTCGCAGACCACGCCACGGTGCTTCATGCGCTTGTACTTGCCGCACAGGCATTCGTAGTCCTTGATCGGCCCGAAGATGGCGGCGCAGAACAGACCGTCGCGCTCGGGCTTGAAGGTACGGTAGTTGATGGTCTCCGGCTTTTTGACTTCGCCGTAGGACCACGAGCGGATCATGTCCGGCGACGCCAGCGCGATCTTGATCGCGTCGAAGTCAAGCGCGGGGCGCTGCTGGTTGAACAGGTTCAGTAGATCTTTCATTTTTTTCTCCAATCGGAGGAATTCATCGAGGGGCGTGGATTACCGGATCATTCGTTGGGGAGCGCGCGCATCGCGGCGCTCCCCTTGCGATGTCATTTGGTCTCTTCCAGCTCCATGTTGATGGCCAGCGAACGGATTTCCTTCACCAAGACGTTGAAGGATTCCGGCATGCCGGCGACCATTTCGTACTCGCCGTCGACAATGTTTTTGTACATCTGATTGCGGCCCTGCACGTCGTCGGACTTCACCGTCAGCATTTCCTGCAGGGTGTAGGCCGCGCCGTATGCTTCCAGCGCCCAGACTTCCATTTCGCCGAAACGCTGACCGCCGAACTGCGCCTTGCCGCCCAGCGGCTGCTGGGTGACGAGCGAGTACGGACCGGTCGAACGCGCGTGCATCTTGTCGTCGACCAAGTGGTTCAGCTTCAGCACGTGCATGTAGCCGACCGTGGTCTTGCGATCGAACGCTTCGCCGGTGCGGCCGTCGTACAGCTGGGTCTGGCCGTTCTGCGGCAGGTCGGCAAGTTCGAGCATGCGCTTGATCTCGGATTCCGCCGCGCCGTCGAACACCGGGGTCGCCATCGGCACGCCGTCGGTCAGGTTCTGCGCCAGACGCAGCAATTCGGCATCGCTGAACTGGCTGAGGTCGACGCGCTGGCCGTGGAACTTCTCGTCGTGGTTGTAGATATCGTCGAGGAATTTACGCAGGTCGGCGAGCTTGGCCTGTTCGTCCAGCATGCGCTGGATCTTCTGGCCAAGACCCTTGGCGGCCCAGCCCAGATGCACTTCCAGGATCTGGCCGATGTTCATGCGCGACGGCACGCCCAGCGGATTGAGGCAGATGTCGACGGAGTTGCCATCGGCCATGTACGGCATGTCCTGCACGGGCACGATGTTCGACACCACGCCCTTATTGCCGTGGCGGCCGGCCATCTTGTCGCCCGGCTGGATGCGGCGCTTCACCGCCAGGAACACCTTCACCATCTTCAGCACGCCCGGGGCGAGGTCGTCGCCCTGGGTGATCTTGCCGCGCTTGTCGGCGAAGCGGCGCTCGAATTCCTTCTGGTGCGCGTCGATCTGCTTCTGCGCGCGTTCGATGGCGTCGGCGTCCTCGTCTTCCTTCATCCGGATCGTGAACCAGTCTTTCTTGCTCAGACCGTCCAGGACCAGACTGCTGACGGTGTCGCCCTTCTTCAGGCTGGGACCGCCGTTGGCGATCTTGCCGAGGATCTGCGTCTTCAGACGCGCGTAGATCGCCGATTCGAGGATGCGGAACTGGTCGTCGAAGTCCTTCTTGACCCGACGGATTTCCTCTTCCTCGATCTGGCGGGCGCGCTTGTCCTTCTCGATGCCGTCGCGGGTGAAGACCTGCACGTCGATGACGGTGCCGTCCATGCCGGGCGGCACGCGCAGCGAGCTGTCCTTCACGTCCGACGCTTTCTCGCCGAAGATCGCGCGCAGCAGCTTCTCTTCCGGGGTCAGCTGGCTTTCGCCCTTGGGGGTGACCTTGCCGACCAGGATGTCGCCGGCGCGGACTTCCGCACCGATGTACACCACGCCCGACTCGTCGAGGCGGTTCAGCGCCTGCTCGGAGACGTTCGGGATGTCGGCGGTGATTTCTTCCGGACCCAGCTTCGTATCGCGGGCCACGCAGGCCAGTTCTTCGATGTGGATGGTGGTGTAGCGGTCTTCCTTCACCACGCGCTCGGACAGCAGGATCGAGTCTTCGAAGTTGTAGCCGTTCCACGGCATGAACGCGACCAGCATGTTCTGGCCGAGAGCCAGTTCGCCGATGTCGGTGGACGGACCGTCCGCCAGCACATCGCCGCGCTCGATGCGGTCGCCCACCACCACCAGCGGACGCTGGTTGATGCAGGTGTTCTGATTGGAACGGGTGTACTTGATGAGCGTATAGATGTCGACGCCGGCGTCGGCTTCACCGACGATCTCGACTTCGTTGGCCTTGACCACGATGCGGCCGGCGTCGATCTGCACGATCTCGCCGCCACGACGGGCGTTGACGGTCACGCCGGAGTCGCGGGCCACGGCGCGTTCGATGCCGGTACCGACCAGCGGCTTCTGCGCGCGCAGCGTCGGAACCGCCTGACGCTGCATGTTGGCGCCCATCAGCGCGCGGTTCGCGTCATCGTGCTCGAGGAACGGCACCAGCGCGGCCGCGACCGATACGGTCTGCATCGGCGACACGTCCATGAAGTGGATTTCGCTCGGCGGGCGCAGCATCGACTCGCCCTGGTAACGGCAGGCGACGAACGGTGCGGTGATCGTGCCCTTGTCGTCGCGCTGGGCGTTGGCCTGGGCGATGACGTATTCGTTCTCTTCAATCGCCGACAGGTATTCAATCTCGTCGGTGACGTGACCGTCCACAACCTTGCGGTACGGGGTTTCCAAAAAGCCGTATTCGTTCAGCTGCGCATACAGCGCCAGCGAGTTGATCAGGCCGATGTTCGGGCCTTCAGGCGTTTCGATGGTGCAGACGCGGCCGTAATGGGTCGGGTGCACGTCGCGCACTTCAAAGCCGGCGCGTTCGCGGGTCAGACCGCCCGGGCCGAGGGCCGACACGCGACGCTTGTGCGTGACTTCCGACAGCGGGTTGTTCTGGTCCATAAACTGCGACAGCTGCGAGGAACCGAAGAATTCCTTGATCGCGGCGGCTACCGGCTTGGCGTTGATGAGTTCCTGCGGCGTGAGGCCTTCGGACTCGGCCATCGTCAGGCGCTCTTTCACCGCGCGTTCCACGCGAACCAGGCCCACGCGGAATACGTTCTCGGCCATTTCGCCGACCGAACGTACGCGACGGTTGCCCAAGTGATCGATATCGTCGACCACGCCGCGACCGTTGCGGATTTCGGTGAGCGTACGGATCACGTCGAGGATGTCGGACATCTCCGGGCCGCAGGCGGCGCGCAGGCGGCTCGATTCGTCATCCTTGCGTTCGGAGAAGTACTTGTAGTCGTACAGCACGGGGCTGCCTTCCACTTCCTTGCGGCCGATGCGGCGGTTGAACTTCATCCGGCCCACGCCCGACAGGTCGTAGCGCTCGAAGGTGAAGAACAGGTTGTGGAACAGATTCTGCGCGGCGTCCTTGGTCGGCGGCTCGCCGGGACGCATCATCCGGTAGATCTCGACCAGCGCTTCAAGCTGGGTCTTGGTCGGATCGATGCGCAGGGTGTTGGACATGTACGGACCGCGATCGAGGTCGTTCACCCACAGGGTGCCCACGGCGTCGATGCCGAACTTGCGGAACTTGTTGAGGTGATCGTCGCCCAGTTCGTCGTTGGCGGCCGCGATCAATTCGCCAGTGCTGGCATCGATCACGTCGTGCGACAGGATCCGGCCCACCAGATAGTTGTCCGGCACCGCCAGCGCAACCACGCCGGCCTGTTCCAACTGCTTCACGTGACGCGCGGTGATGCGCTTGCCGGCTTCGACGATGACCTTCTCGCCATCGACGAGGTCGAAATCGAGGGTTTCGCCGCGCAGGCGCTCAGGCACCAGTTCCAGCTGCACGCCTTCGGGCAGGATGTGGAAGGTGTTGATCTCGAAGAACTGCTGCAGGATTTCCTCATTCGAGTAACCCAGCGCGCGCAGCAGGATGGTCACCGGCAGTTTGCGGCGACGGTCGATACGGGTGAACACCGCGTCCTTCGGGTCGAACTCGAAGTCCAGCCAGGAACCGCGATACGGAATGATGCGGGCGCTGTACAGCAGCTTGCCCGAGCTGTGGGTCTTGCCGCGGTCGTGATCGAAGAACACGCCCGGCGAACGGTGCAGCTGCGAGACGATGACGCGCTCGGTGCCGTTGACGATGAAGGTGCCGTTATCGGTCATGAGCGGAATTTCGCCCATGTAGACCTCTTGCTCCTTCACGTACTTCACGGTCTTGCTGGACGATTCCTTGTCGTAGATCACCAGGCGCACGGTCACGCGCAGCGGGGCGCCGTAACTGAGGCCGCGGTTGCGGCACTCGCGCTCGTCGAACACCGGGTCGCCGAGCTTGTAGCCGACGTATTCCAAGGCTGCGTAGCCGTTGTAGCTGGTGATCGGGAAAACGGATTTGAGCGCGGCATGCAGGCCGCGGTCTTCGCGTTTGGTCGGCTCGGCATCGGCCTGGAGGAATTCGCGATACGAATCCACCTGGATGGCGAGCAGGAACGGCACCTCGAGAATCGAGCGGCGCTTGCCGAAGTTCTTGCGGATGCGCTTCTTCTCGGTGAACGAATAGTTCGTCGAATGAGCTGTGGTCATGGGAGATAAGGCCTCTCAGCTTGGATATCGTTGTCTCCGGCGCGGCGCGTGGGCATGCATTGCATTGCGCACGACTGTGGCCGGATGGGACATGGCTCTTTTGGAACCATCGCCCGGGTTAAATCGCCAGTGGGAAGTCGCTGGTATTGCCGGCACCAGCACGCCTTCTCCCGCTACTTCCGACTGTCGACTCGCTTTGTTTCCTGCTTGTAACTTCTGACGGTGGAACATCTAGCTGTAGAACGTCCTGCTTGAAGTCTCTTTTCAAACTTAACGGCTGTCGGAAACCAGCCATCTATTGGAACGACCGAAGGCCGGGAGCCTTCGCTCCCAGCCTTGGTCTGCGGTCATTCCCGCCGAAGCGGAAATCCAACAGTTTCCGTTCCGAAACCGTTGAACCCCGGGGCAGCGCACGTCCGTGCGATGCCCGGGATGACTGCGTTGACGCTTACTTGACTTCGACCTGAGCGCCAGCGGCTTCCAGATCTTTCTTGAACTTCGCGGCATCGTCCTTCGACACGGCATCCTTGACGGTCTGCGGGGCGCCTTCGACGAGGTCCTTCGCTTCTTTCAGGCCCAGGCCGGTGATGGCGCGGACGGCCTTGATGACTTCGACCTTCTTCTCGCCGATCGCTTTCAGGATGACGGAGAATTCGGTCTGCTCTTCGACCGGAGCCGCGTCGGCGGCCGGGCCGGACATCATGACGGGAGCGGCGGCGGTGACGCCGAACTTTTCTTCGATGGCCTTGACCAGCTCCATCACTTCCATCAGGGTCTTGCCGGCAACGGCGTCGACGATCTGTTCGTTGGTAAGGGACATTGTGTGATTACCTCTGGATTTGATTTTCGGTATTGGGCTTCGCGGGCACGGGGCGCCGCGGAACCGTCAGGACATCGAACTCAGGCTTCGGCCGGGGCTTCGCCAGCGGTGTCGGCCGACGCTTCGGCTACGACTTCCGCCGGGGCCTCGACAGCGGCTTCCGCGGGAGCAGCGTCGCCGCCGCCCTGCTTGTCGGCCACAGCCTTGATCGCGCGGGCGAACATGCTCGCCGGCTCGGCCAGGACGCGGGCCAGCATGGCCAGAGCCTGATCGCGGGTCGGCAGCGAAGCCAGGACGTCGACGTGGCTGGCCGGATAGACCTGACCACCAACGGCGACCACCTTGGCCTGCAGCTTGTCGTTGCCTTTGGCGAACTCTTTGATCAGGCGACCGGCAGCGCCGGGCTCCTCGATCGAAAACGCATACAGCAGGGGACCGACGAGTTTGTCCTGGACAACTTCGTATTCGGTTCCCGCCACAGCGCGCGAGGCCAGCGTGTTCTTGACGACTTTCAAGTACACGCCGTTTTCGCGGGCCTTTTTACGCATCGCGGTCATTTGCGAGACCGAGGTGCCTGCGTATTCGGCAGCGATCAACGAGTGCGCCTTGGCAGCGATTTCCGCCACTTCAGCGACCACGCCTTGCTTCTGGGTGAGATTCAGAGCCATATGCACTCCTCATGTGAACTCCGCTCACGGCTCCTGCCGCTTGCGGTCCCGGACGGCATCGATCCATCGACGCCGGGGGCGCAGGATGCGCCCCGGTGGCGGCCCTTCACAGAGTTTCAATTCGCGAAACATCCAGAGGGGGCGGCACCATCTGCGCAGGTCGACTCTTGACGAGTGCGATTAAGCGACCCCGCTTGCGATACCACGATTCCGTGCTGTGTCGTGCCCGCCGAAAAGAGTCCTGCGGAACGAGCTTCCATGCCCGTGGGTATCGCGCGCTGACCGCGCCTGCGGTCTTTGACGGCGATCGTTTCGGGTCCACTCATATGAGCTGGCCTTCCGCGATGCCCTCAAAATTTGGTTTCGGGACTGAAGTCCCTCCTACAGAACACTGCAGGAGCGGCTTCAGCCACGAGCTTTGCTTATTTAAGCGTCAAGGACGACTGGTCGACGGCCACGCCGGGCCCCATCGTCGAGCTGACCGACACCTTCTGCAGGTACGTGCCCTTGGCGGTCGACGGCTTGGCCTTGATCAGGTCGAGCAGCAGCGCCTGCAGGTTTTCCTTCAGCTTCTCGCTGTCGAAATCGGCCTTGCCGATGGTGCAGTGGATGATGCCGGCCTTGTCGGTGCGGTAGCGCACTTGGCCGCCCTTGGCGTTCTTGACGGCTTCGCCCGGATTGGCCGAAACGGTACCCACCTTCGGGTTGGGCATCAGGCCGCGCGGGCCGAGCACCTGGCCCAGCTTGCCGACAACGCGCATGGCGTCCGGCGTCGCGATCACCACGTCGTAGTTGAGGTCGCCAGCGAGCATCTTCTCGGCGAGGTCGTCCATGCCGACGATGTCGGCACCCGCGGCCAGGGCTTCATCGGCCTTCGCGCCACTCGGGCAGAACACCGCCACGCGCACCGACTTGCCGGTACCGGCGGGCAGCACGGTCGAACCGCGCACCTGCTGATCGGACTTCTTCGCATCGACGCCTAGGCGCACGGCCACGTCGATCGATTCGACGAACTTGGCCTTCGTCGCCGTCTTCACGATCTTGATCGCGTCGTCGAAGGGATAGGTCTTGCCCGGCGCAACAGCACCCGAGATCGCTTTCTGTCGTTTGTTCATTGCCATGGTCTCAGCCCTCCACCACAAGACCCATCGAACGGGCAGAGCCCGCGATGGTCTTCACTGCCGCATCAAGATCGGCCGCCGTCAGATCCGCTTCCTTCGCCTTGGCGATGTCTTCGAGCTGCTTGCGGGTCACCTTGCCCACCTTTTCGGTGTTCGGGCGCTTTGAACCGGACTGGATGCCGGCGGCCTTCTTCAACAGCACCGATGCGGGCGTGCTCTTGGTGACGAAGGTGAAGGTACGGTCGGAATACGCTGTGATGATGACCGGCGTCGGCAGACCCGGCTCAAGCTTGGAGGTCGCAGCGTTGAACGCCTTGCAGAACTCCATGATGTTCAGGCCGCGCTGACCCAGCGCAGGACCGACTGGCGGCGAGGGGTTGGCCTGACCGGCCTTCACCTGCAGCTTGATGTAACCGACTACTTTCTTTGCCATTGGGAGTCTCCTGGAGTGCTGGCGCCTGCACGCCTTACGGCTGCGGGGCTCCTCCATCTTTAGGTTGCGCGTCACGGATGCAGCGCGCGGGTGAAGGTCAGACTGTGAAGGGCTTACGCCTTTTCAATCTGACCGAATTCCAGTTCCACGGGCGTCGAACGCCCGAAGATCAGCACCGCCACACGCAGGCGGCTCTTTTCATAATTCACTTCCTCGACCACGCCGTTGAAGTCGTTGAACGGGCCGTCGACCACGCGGACCATCTGGCCCGGCTCGAACAGCACCTTCGGCTTCGGCTTCTCGACGCCATCCTGCACGCGCTGCAAGATCGCATCGGCCTCGGAATCGCGGATCGGCAAGGGACGATCAGCGGTACCGCCGATGAAACCCATCACCTTCGGCGTTTCCTTCACCAGATGCCAACTTTCGTTGTCCATTCGCGGAATGCCGGCTTCGTCGTGGGTTGCGATCTGCACCAGAACGTAGCCCGGAAAGAACTTGCGCTCGGAGCGGCGCTTCTGGCCGGAGCGCATTTCGACGATCTCTTCGGTCGGCACCAGCACGTCGCCGAACTTGTCCTCCATCGCGGTACGGGCGATGCGGTCGCGCAGGGCCTGCGCCACCGACTTCTCGAAGCCGGAGTAGGCGTGCACGACGTACCAGCGTTTATGGATTTCGGTATTGCTCACTAAATTCTCCATCAGGATCCAAGCAGGAATTTCACGCCCAACTGGATGAACCAGTCGAACGTCGCCAGGATCAGGCTCATGATGATCACCACCACCACGACCACCCAGGTCGTACGCGTCGTTTCCTGACGGGTCGGCCACACCACTTTGCGCAACTCGAAGCGCGACTCGCTCAGGAATTCGCGGGTCTCCGCGCCTTTGACCGTCGTCATGAACAGGACGCCACCGGCGACGAGGCCGCCGATCACGGACATCACGCGGGCGACGGTCGGCCATTGACCCTGGAACCAGTAGAACGCGAAAACGCCGGCCGCCACAAGCAGCAGCGCCAGCGCATATTTCACGATATCGCCGGCGGATCCGCCGGCTTTCGATTGTTCGGCTCTGCTATTCAAGTCTATGTCGCCTTGATGCGGCACGCACCGCGCGAGCCGACGGCCTGTAGACCGGGAATCTCGCGGAATGTTCCGCTTGTGTGGCACGCCAGGAGGGACTCGAACCCCCAACCTGCGGTTTTGGAGACCGCTGCTCTGCCAATTGAGCTACTGGCGTGTAGTTGAAAAATACGCGTCTGAAATATTCGGTTTTTTTAGACGGCGACGGCGAGCCGTCGCCGACTCGCCTCGCTTGTCATCTGCGTTCAACAAATCATCTGCTTTGAAGCGGCAGCAGATCCTTCGCTTCGCTCAAGATGATACTTTGACACAGCGCGGCGAGCTTTTGCGCGCAGCGGTCAAAGTGTCACTTGACGATCTTGGCCACCACGCCGGCACCGACCGTACGGCCGCCTTCGCGAATCGCGAAGCGCAGACCTTCGTCC
>JAYUIZ010000080.1:0-9633 GCA_043765595.1 Lysobacter sp.
GCAGCTGCCATGCAGCTGCCGATTGCATCTCGAAAACAGGAACACCGGGAGGCGCTTACGATGCTGGCGCTGTTACCCCCCGCTCCCCCCGCCGATACCCAATCGCCTCAGCCACATGCGGTCCAAGAATATCCGCACTACCACCAAGATCAGCAATGGTCCGCGCCACCCGCAGGATGCGGTGCATCGAACGCGCCGACAGCTGCAGCAGATCGATCGCGTTCTCCAGCATCGCCTGATCTTCACTGGCGAGTCTGCATGCCGCATTGGTGCCGGATTGATCGAGATGCGCGTTGCAGCGACCGGCACGACGGTGCTGAACGTCACGTGCGCGGATGACGCGTGCGCGCACGACATCGCTGGATTCACCGGGCGGTGCATCGGGACGTAATTCTGCGGGCGGCAGTCGCGGCACTTCGACGTGTAAGTCGATGCGTTCGAGCAGCGGGCCCGAGATTTTGCCGCGATAGCGCTGGATCGCTTCGGGATGACAGCGACAGCGGCCCGAGGGATCGCCTGCCCAGCCGCAGGGGCAGGGGTTCATTGCTGCGACAAGCTGGAAGCGTGCGGGAAATTCGCTCTGTCTTGCTGCGCGCGAAATGGTGACGACGCCGGATTCCAGCGGTTCGCGCAGCACTTCCAGTGCACGGCGGTCCCATTCGGGCAGTTCATCGAGAAATAAAACGCCGTTGTGTGCGAGCGAGATTTCGCCGGGGCGCGGCTCTGCGCCGCCGCCGACCAGTGCGACCGGGCTGGCGGTGTGGTGCGGGCTGCGAAACGGTCGCGTGCGCCAGCGGGTGGGGTCGAGTCCGCGTCCGCTGATCGATGCGATGGCCGCGGTTTCCAGCGCATCGGCTTCGCTGGCTTCGGGCAGCAGGCCGGGCAGGCGGGAGGCGAGTAATGTCTTGCCGCAGCCGGGTGGGCCGACCAGCAGCAGGTGGTGGCTGCCGGCGGCGGCGATTTCCAGCGCACGTCTTGCGCGGGTCTGTCCGCGCACGTCGCGCAGGTCCGGGCCGTAGTCGTAGCTGCTGGCCGGTGCAATCGCCGCCGGCAATATGCGGTGTCCGCACAGATGTCCGCAGACTTCCAGCAGCGTGCGCGCGGTGAAGGCTTCGACCTCGGATGCCAGCGCGGCTTCGGCACCGTTGCCGACCGGGACGATCAGCTTGCGGCCCTGGCTGGCGGCGGCCAGCGCTGCGGGCAATACGCCGTCGACGCTACGCAGTTCGCCGGTGAGGCCCAGTTCCCCGAGGAATTCGTATTCGTCGAGCAACTGCAATGGAATCTGTCCGCTGGCGGCGAGGATGCCGAGCGCGATCGGCAGATCGAAGCGGCCGCCGTCCTTCGGCAGATCTGCCGGTGCGAGATTGACGGTGATCACGCGGGCTGGGAAGTCGTACTGCGCGCATTGGATCGCGGCGCGGACCCGGTCCTTGGACTCGCGGACCGCGGCTTCGGGCAGGCCGACGATCGACATCCGTGGCAGTCCGCCGGCAAGGAAGACTTCCACTTTCACGGTCGGCGCGCGCACGCCGGTGCGTGCACGGGTGTGCACGAGCGCAAGGGTCATGGCGGCGGCCCTCAGGCTTGGGGCGGTGCGGTGTCGCGGGTGTCGTCGCGCTCGGTGAGCTTGGCGTCAAACTGCTCGACCAGGGTGCGCAGACTTTCGAGCTGTTCGCGGGTGCGGACCAGGACCGCCCGCTGCACGTCGAACTCCTCGCGGGTGACCAGATCCAGCCTGGCCAGGCCGGATTGCAGCGCGGCCTTGAAGTTGTCCTGCATCTCGTCGCGACCTTCGCGCAGCGCGGGGGGCACCAGGCCGCTGAGGCGGCGGGCGAGTTCGTCGATCTGGCTGAGGTCGATCATGGGCATGTCCGGTGGATTGTAGCGCGGACCTCAGGATGCTGCTCCCGCCCGGCCGCGACCATCGGGAAATGCCGCACGCGGGGGTCGGGGAATACCGACGCCATCCGGACCGCGCCCGATACATCGCGCCGATCGAGATGGCGCACGGCCCGCATGCCCGACCCGCGTTATCCTCTACGCCATTCCCCGCTGCGCACCGGAGCCCCGACATGAAGATGGTCATGGCCATCATCAAGCCGTTCAAACTCGACGACGTACGCGAGGCGCTGGCAGAGGCCGGCGTCGCCGGCATCACCGCCACCGAGGTCAAGGGCTTTGGCCGTCAGAAAGGCCACACCGAGCTGTATCGCGGCGCCGAATACGTGGTCGACTTCCTGCCGAAGATCAAGCTGGAAGTCGCGGTCGGCGATGATCAGGTCGAAGCCGTGGTCGAAGCGATCATGAAATCCGCGGGCACCGGCAAGATCGGCGACGGCAAGATCTTCGTCTGGGATCTGGAGAAGGTGGTGCGCATCCGCACCGGCGAGATGGACGGGGATGCGTTGTAAGCGGACTTGAAAGTGCGCCTCAGGACGTGGCCGAATCCCGATGCGGCGAAGACGACAGTCTGCTCCGCACAAGCGAACCGATATCCCGGAACGAGCGGTGATTCAGCGGAAACTCCAGCACCACGTGCATGAAGCTGAGAATCAGCAGCACGGCGAAGCCGAGCAGGTAGTTGTGGAAATACAGTGCGACCGCGCCGATCCACAGCGACAGGATCGCGCCGGCGCGGGTTGGCGAAATGCGCGCCCAGCCGATCACTTCGACCTTCGAGAACCAGTTGAGGTAGTGGTAAAGGTAGGCCAGCGCCAGCACCCGGGTCACGAGGATGCTGAGCGGATGTTCGATCAGCTGCCTGCGATCCAGCGTCAGGCCGGCATCGCCGAGGATCAGTTCGTTGATCGAGGCCAGCGTGCCGACGAAGCTGCGCTCGGCCCACGCGGAGGCCGATGCGCTGAAGTCCAGCGGTGCCAGCCAACACAGCAGCGGACACAGCAGATAGGCCGCGAGTGCGCCGGCGCTGTCGCGGCTGGGGCGGCGCAACCAGCCCAGCAGCATGAACAAGCCGGTGAAGACATAGACATGGATGACGGTTGGAATGTAGCCGGCAAGCGAATCTGCGAAACCGGCGCTGCGCGCGAGCAGCACGCATGCGGGTACCAGAACCGCTAACGCAAGCAGCCGCTTCGGCCAGCTCGGCGTGAGCACCATCACCAGCGCGAAGCCGAACAGCGCGAACAATGCGCCGTTCCCGACGGCGCGATGCAGTGCGTCGCTGCGGGAGCCCGCAATCACGATCAGCGCCAAGATCAACGTCAGGCCGCCGATCAGCAGCGGCCACACGTCGCGCCGCCGTGGCAGGAAATAGTTGCGATCGTGCAACCACGAGATCTCGGTCATGTAGTGCAGGGGACCGAGGACGGCATACGCCAGCAGCAGCGTCTCGAACGGCCAGCGCACCGCGAGCAGCATGGACACCGCGATCAGGGCGATGTTGAGGCGATCGATATTGACGGCGCGTGCAGGCATGGTCACGGTGGATCGCGTGCGTTGGGAATGGGACGAATCTTACAGCGCCGCGACGGACGCCCGCAGTGTGGGCTCAATGGTTCGACCAGGATTTGATTCACGCAATCAGCAAGGAAAGCAGCGGCAGCCGAAGATGGGTCCACCGCAATCGACGGTCTGGCCTGCTTGGCGCTGGCAGCAGTGTGCCGGTGCCCCCGGACGTGGAGGCCGCGGCCTTGCGCGTGTCCGGCGTGGGCCGGGGGTGATACGGACATGATCGAGGTTCCCGCAGTGTGCCGAGAACCTTGTAATAGTGTTGTTTTAAACCAGCATGAGGCGGATACAGAGAGGGCGTTATCGGGTGGGCCCGGAAGACCTGGACCGGCCGCCCAGGATCACTCCCCCAGCGCTTCGGCCACGAACGGCGGCAACGTCGCCGCGCCCTTGTGGATGTCGGCGCTGTAGTACTTCGTCGCGAACGCCTTGGCGCGGGCGTCGGCGTCGCGGAAGTCGAAGCCGCCTTGCGTTCCATCGGCATGCTTGCGCGCCAGTGTGCAGCTCCACCAGCCGGTCGGATAGCACGGCTGCGGGAACGGCAGGGTCTGGAAGCGGGTGAAGCCGGCCTTGCTCATCTCGGCGCGCATTTCCTTGATCAGTTCCAGCAGCACCAGCGGCGATTCCGACTGCTGGACCAGGATGCCGTTGTCGTTCAGCGCGCGGAAGCAGCTGGCGTAGAAGGCCTTGTTGAACAGACCTTCGGCCGGGCCGACCGGATCGGTGGAATCGACGATCACGATGTCTAGGCTGCCGGGCGCGCAGTTGGCCATGTAGGCGATGCCGTCGTCGAACAGCAGCTCGGCGCGCGGGTCGTGGTTGGAATCGCACAGTTCCGGGAACCACTTTTCGGCCATGCGCGTGACCTGTTCGTCGATATCGCACTGCACGGCCTTTTTCACGCCCGGGTGCTTGAGCACTTCGCGCAAGGTGCCGCAGTCGCCGCCGCCGATAATGACCACCTGTTCGGGATTGGCGTGGGTGAACAGCGCCGGATGCGACATCATCTCGTGATAGAGGAAGTTGTCGCGGGTGGTGAGCATCATCGCGCCGTCGATGAGCATCAGATTGCCCCAGTCGGTGCTTTCGAAGATTTCGATCTTCTGGAATGGCGACTGCACTTCGTCGAGTTTCCGGGTGATGCGGTAGCCGATGGCCGAGCCGGCGGGCTCGAAGTTCTCGTAATGCCAGGTGGTTGCGGTGGTCATCGGAGTGTGTCCGGAGGCGGTCTTGGGGCTGCGGATTGTACCGGACCCCGTCGACGCTTCCGCTACGATGGGCGCCCACAGGAGGCGCGGATGACGGCGAAAGCATCGGAACAGCGGTACAAGGCCCTGATCGAACGTCTGCAGGTGCAGGCCCGCGAGGCACCGCAGGCCTATCGCAGCCGGGTGATGCTGCTGGCGGCGCTTGGCTATGCAGCGATCGGCGCGGTGTTGCTGGTCGCCGTGGGCCTGCCCATCGGCATCGTGATCGCGCTGCTGGCGACCGGGCGCCAGCTCGATCCGTGGCTGCTCATGGTGCTGGTGCCGCAGGGTTTCTTCGCGGCGATGGTGGTGCGCGCGCTGTGGCTGCGCTTCGGCGCGCCGGCCGGCTATCGGCTCGCGCCCGGCGAGGCGCCCGAACTGGAAGCCGAGATCGAACGCCTGCGCCTGGCCGCCGACGCGCCGCCGCTGGAGGCGGTGGTGATCGACAGCGATCTCAACGCCGGCGCGGCCAGCATGCCGCGGCTGCTCGGCCTGTTCGGCCACCATCACTATCTGGTGATCGGCCTGCCGCTGATGCGCCTGCTGGACACCGCCGAGCTGTCGGCGGTGATCGCGCATGAGTTCGGCCATTTCCGCGGCGGTCACGGCCGTTTCTCGGCGTGGATCTATCGCGTCCGCATCAGCTGGTACCGCATGGCCGAGGCGATGGCGGGCGGCGGCGGAGCGATGTCGCGGCTGTTCCTGAAGTTCTTCGACTGGTACGTGCCGTATTTCAACGCTTACAGCTTCGTGATGGCGCGCGAGGACGAGTTCGAGGCCGATGCGGTAAGCGCCCGGGTGGTCGGCGAATCGGCGCGGGTCTCGGCGCTGATCCGGCTTGCGCACGCGTCGCAGTGGATCGAACGGCGCTTCTGGCCGAACCTGCAGACGCGGATGCGCGCCCAGCCGCAGCCGCCGGTGCAGTTCAACGCCATGTTTGCTGCAGCGCTGCGCGACTTGCCGCCCATCGATATCGCGCGCCTGTTCGCCAGCGAAGCGCGCGACAACGACCTGACCGACACCCATCCCACTCTGCCGCAGCGCGTCGCGGCAGTGGGCGCATTGCCTGCATTGCGCGAGCAGGGGGTCTGTGCGATCGCGCTGCTCGGCGAGTCGCTGTCGACCATCGAACGCAAGCTGGATCTCCAGTGGCGCGACGAGATCAAGACAACGTGGGCCGCGCAGTACGCGGCCGCCGAGCCGGAGCGTCATCGGCTGGACGCGCTGGAGCGCCGCGGCGAGCTCGACCCCGCCGAAACCCTGCAGTACGCGCAACTGGTCGAATCGCTGCGCCCGGACATCGAACCGCTGCGTTTCTACGCGCGTGCGCTTGAACGTGCGCCGGACAGCGCCAGCGCACAGTTCAAGGTCGCGCTGCTACGGATCGAGGCGGGCGAGGTTGCGGGCGTCGAACAACTGCGCCAGGCAATGACCCTCGACGCGGGTGCGATCCGCCCGGCGTTCGAGAAACTGCGCGCCTATGAGCGCGACGGCACGCTGGCTCCGGATGTGGCGGACGCATTGTCCGCGCTGCGCGACGGGTTCGCCGATCGCGCGAAGTCGCTGGAGGCCCGCGACGGTGTGGCCGGGGACGACGACCTGATCGCTCACGGTCTGGACGACGCCACGCTGGACGGCCTGTGCGAGACGCTGTACGGGATCGAGCAGGTCGGTGCGGCCTGGGCGGCGCGCAAACGCTTCGATCTTGCCGACGAACCCGCGCATTACGCGCTGCTGGTGACCTGGCGCGGCTCGGTGGTCAGCGAAGCGGCGGGGCTCAAGCGGATCGTCGCCGCTCTGCGCCTGCCGGGCAGCGTCAGCGTGTTTACCGAAAGCGGGCACAAAGCCGAGGCGCGGCGCGTGCGCGGGCTCTGCGCGGATCCTGTCTACCGGCGGGGCAGCTGAACGAGGCTGCGGACCGAGCGGAGGGCTTGAGCCCGAGGTCTCCCCGCATCTCTATTTCCCAGTCCATCGCATCACCGCTCAGCAGCCTGGCGTAGATCATTGGCGGCAACAGCAAATCCCCCCTGCCCCCCTTTTCCAAAGGGGGATCGTAGAAGGGGATCGCAGCAGGCGACTTTGCGAACTTCGCACCGCGCCGCATCGCACGACGTCGTTCAGTCCACTCGCCCCGCAGCTTGGCGCATCTTGCACTTCGCCCCCTTTGAAAAAGGGGGCTACGGGGGATTTGCTTTTGCTATACCTGCGCCGGGATAGTTCAGAAAGCGCTCATGAGACATCCTTCTGATCCACAAGAAAAAATGTGGAGAGACCTCAGGCCTGAGCCCGCTCTACAATGCACGTCGACGCAGCGCCCCGGAACGACCCATGACCAATTGGTCCATCGACCTCGCCCGCAAGACCTATTCGATCCCGCATTGGGCGGAAGGGTATTTCGACGTCGATGCGGAAGGCCGTATCGTCGTGCATCCGCAGGGTCCGCAGGCGCCCGGCGCGGCGCTGTCGGCGGTGGTGGATGCCGCACAGGCCAGCGGCGCGAAGCTGCCGCTGCTGGTGCGTTTTCCGCAGATCCTCGGCGACCGCTAGGGCAAATTGCAGTCCGCGTTCGCGCAGGCGCAGACCGAATGGGATTACGCCGGCGGGTATACCGCGGTGTATCCGATCAAGGTCAACCAGCACGCGGCCGTCGCCGGCACCCTGGCATCGCATGCGGGCGAGGGCTTCGGCCTGGAAGCCGGCAGCAAGCCGGAACTGATGGCGGTGCTGGCGTTGAGCCGCCCCGGCGGGCTGATCGTCTGCAACGGCTACAAGGACCGCGAATACATCCGTCTGGCGCTGATCGGCCGCAAGCTGGGCATGCAGACCTACATCGTGGTGGAGAAGCCCTCCGAGCTGCCGCTGGTGATGGAGGAAGCCAAGGCGCTGGGTGTCACCCCGGGCCTCGGCGTGCGCATGCGTCTGGCGTCGCTGGGCGCAGGCAAATGGCAGAACAGCGGCGGCGACAAGGCCAAGTTCGGGCTGTCGCCGCGCCAGGTGCTGGATCTGTGGAAGACCCTGCGCGATGCAGGCATGGGCGACTGTCTCGGCCTGCTGCATTTCCATATGGGTTCGCAGATCAGCAACGTCCGCGATATCGCCAACGGCATGCGCGAGGCCACGCGCTATTTCGTCGAGCTGTCGAAACTGGGCGCGAAGGTCACCCACGTCGACGTCGGCGGCGGCCTTGGCGTCG
The DNA here is from genome assembly GCA_043765595.1 of Lysobacter sp. Lineage (GTDB taxonomy): Bacteria > Pseudomonadota > Gammaproteobacteria > Xanthomonadales > Xanthomonadaceae > Lysobacter_I. The sequence goes on from JAYUIZ010000080.1 coordinate 7,912, forward strand.
ACTACGAAGGCACGCGCTCGCGCAGCTATTGTTCGATCAACTACGGCATCCAGCAGTACGCCTCCAGCATCGTGCAGCCGCTGGCCGAAGCCTGCGAAGCAAACGCGATCACTCCGCCGCGCATCGTCACCGAATGCGGCCGTGCGATGACCGCGCATCACGCGATGCTGGTCACCAATGTCTCCGAAGTGGAACGCTCGCCGGAAGGCCGCGTTCCGCCCGCGCACGACGACGAAGCCGCGGCCATCCGCCATCTGCGCGAGATCTATGCCGATATCGATATGCGTCCGGCAGTGGAGTTATTCCACGAAGCCCAGCATCACCACAGCGAAGGCCTGTCGCTGTATGCATTGGGCCAGATCAATCTGGTCGCGCGCGCGCGCCTGGACGATCTGTTCTATGCAATCGCGCATGCAGTGCGCGCGCGCCTGACCTACGACGAAAAGAGCCATCGCGATCTGCTCGAGGAGCTCAACGAGCGGCTGGTCGACAAATATTTCGTCAACTTCAGCCTATTCGAGTCGATGCCCGACGTGTGGGCGATCGATCAGGTGTTTCCGATCGTGCCGATCGAGCGTCTCGACGAACGGCCGGACCGCCGCGGTGTGATCGCCGATCTGACCTGCGACTCCGACGGCAAGATCGACACCTACGTCGAAAACGAGGACCTGAACACCTCGCTGCCGCTGCATGGGCTGCGCCCGGGCGAACGCTACCGGATCGGATTCTTCATGCTGGGCGCGTATCAGGAAATCCTCGGCGACATCCACAATCTGTTCGGCGACACCGATGCGATCGAAGTGCGCGTCGGCGACGACGGCTTCAAAGTGACCCAGCAACGTAAGGGAGACACCACCGATGTGATGCTGGATTACGTCGGCTACAAGCTCGACGACCTGCGCCGCATCTACCGGGCCAAGGTCGGCGCCGTGGACCTCAGCAAGGGCGAGGCCGCGCGGCTCAACGAGGCGCTGGAAATGGGGCTGACTGCGTACACGTACCTCAGCGACGAACCGCTGGGGTGAATATCAGACGTTAGCACCCACTGGCAGCACCAGGAGTGATTGAGAAAAACATTATCTTTCGGAGTTCTCTGTCGGCCTATGCACAAGCAACTGGCTGCTCATTTCAGCCGATCAGTTGACTTCTGGTGGCGTCATGAAACCGGAAGAAAAGGAGATTGCGGATCAATCTCACATCTATTTGGTCTGCCGCCGCCCAAGTCTTCGGTATGACCCATCAACCTTTACTCACTCGGACGAAACCGCTAAGGGCGAGCTGATTTACCTCGTCGATGGCATTGAAAACCGAGCACCATTCTCAACAAAATTTCCTCTATTAGACGGAGCGAAAGGCGTCGCCGTTTCGCCATACCCTCATCGCGAGCTAAGGACGTTTGACGCTGACGGCGAATACTATTCGCTACCTGCCAGCCAGTGCCTTGAGCATTCTAGAGGGCCATCATCTCACAAGGACTGAACTCGCAAACTTCGAGGTTCTATAGGTCCGACAGTCTTTTGCAAGGTAAGCGTCCGCCCACCTCACCTTGACGCCGCTGGTTTCCAGCAATGCGGCAGCAGCTCGCCGATGTCTTTGTCCCGGGTCGTCGGCAACCCGGTGAGGACGTCGGTCATCCACGCATGCGGGCAGTGGCCATTGGCTTTGGCCGTTGCCAACAGGCTCATGATGGCGGCGGCGCGCTGGCCTGCGACTTCACTGCCG
>JAYUIZ010000081.1:0-3190 GCA_043765595.1 Lysobacter sp.
GATTGGGACACGGACACATTTTGGTGGACGAATCCGATGCTCGCGACGGAAATCGCATTGGGCGCCAAGTTCGACAAGCCAACACGAAAGGACGTCAACGAAGCCGCGGCGTATGTCGTGGCGAAACACGGCGTCGAAACGAAACAGATCGGCAAGGCGCGCATTAAGCACTGGATGATGCCGCCGAAGAAACGCGCGAAGTATGAGGATTCGCCCTTATGAAATGGCCGCCGCTGGTCAACGTCTCGGCGATTGCTGCGCGCGTCGTTACGCTCCGGGATGGAACGGAATGCGCCAAAGACAGCGAGGCATGGCGCGCAGAGTGCGAGGCGCGCCATGTCCTGAACCTGCCGTCAAAGCAGCGCAGGCGCGCTTACCTGGACATGGTCGAGCAACGCCGGGGAGCTGACTCCCCGAAGGCGCTGGAACGGCTGGTCGTGCTTTTGTGGCAGGACGAAAGGGCATTGCAGGACAGCAGGACAGGACAAGTTGCGTAACGCGCGTAATTCTGGCAGGATGGGTTTGTCGCCCCCATCCCCGGCGGGCGTTTAAACGGAGCCATGGAATGACCAGCGCGACCGCGTCGCAAACGCCTGTTCAAAGACCGACGAAGGTCGGCCCGTTCACCGCCAGCGAGGATGTCGGCCAGCACGGTCCGGTGCGCTGGCTCTCCATCCGCCGCGGCGGCAATCCCGAATCATTCGGCGACAAGTACCTGGCAATCGGCGCCGCTATGTCCGCGCTTCACGGCGCATTAACCGTCGCAGGGCTTGGCGGCGACACCGGCCCCAAGTCGGCGATGCTGGTGCTGCCGCATGAAGAGTTCTGCAAGCTGCGCGACGCGCTGGTCGCTGACTGCGATGCCGGCGCCAACATGTTCCGACGTCCGCGCCGCAAGCGCGTTGACCTTGGACGTCTGCAAACGATGCTGGGCGGCATCACGATTGCATCGGACCGGATCGCAGAACGCATTGACCTGGCGAACCCGCGTTGTCCGCATCGGGGTGCCGCATGAGCGTCACGAATCTGGAAGCGAATTGCCCGCATTGCGGCGCGGAAGCATTGGAAGCGCGTGTCAGTGGATGCACTTACGATGCCGCGACGCTGGACATCATCGTCGAATGCATGGTCGACGAAGGCGGCTGCGGTCGCGTACTGAACGCGTTCGTGCCGTTCGCCGAAATGATGGAGCTGGAAGCATGACCCGGCCGGCCTACTACAACGAATTCGAACCCTACGCCGCCGAGTGGCTGCGCAACCTAATCGCCGCTGGGTTGATCCCGCGCGGCGATGTCGACACGCGGAGTATTACGGATGTTAAACCCCAAGACCTCGCCGGATACGGCCAATGCCATTTTTTCGCCGGAGTGGGCGGATGGGCGCTCGCCGCCCGTTTCGCAGGATGGCCCGATGACCGCGAAATGTGGACTGGAAGCGGGCCGTGCCAGCCTTTTAGTGTCGCCGGTAAGCAAAAGGGCATCAAAGACGAAAGACATCTGTGGCCAACTTTCTTCGGTCTCATCAAAGCCCGCCGCCCGGAAGTCGTTTTCGGCGAGCAAGTGTCATCCGCAGAAATTGTCGGCTCGGAGCTTGAAGCTACTTTCGCTTTCGCGATTCGGGAAGGGCGTTTTGCTGACGCAAACAGAATCGCTAAAAAAATCACGCGATCCAGTGGTTTCCATTTTCACCCTCGCTGGATCGACGGAGTGTGTTCTGACTTTGAAGGAATCGATTACTCCTGCCGGGCGGACATTGTTCCGGCTTGTGCCGTCAATGCGCCCCACAGGCGTGACCGGCTCTGGTTTGTGGCCGACGCCGGAAGCGAGCGACGGTTCTGGGGGTCGGGTGTCTAAGGAAGCGGGCGGCAAGCGACCGAGCGGTGCGAAACGGTCAGTGACGCTGGCGACCGAGGCGCATCATGCGCTTCGGTCCACGCCCACGTCGCTTGCGCCGGCCCGGAACGGGAACAACGAAACGGGCAACTCGGCGGGGCTTGTGGCGATCCGGGCGCATGCGGTATCGGCCCTGTGGCAGACGCCAGTGGCAGACGATGCGGTGAATCGGGAGCGAGGCAAGTACAACAGCCGTGGAGAACCGAAGCTCTCGGCGCAAGTGAAGCTCGCTCCGCATGGGATGGTGCCGGCTGGATCATCGGCCACGACGGAAAAGCCCGGAGGGTTGAACCCGGCATTCGTTTGCTGGCTCATGGGGTTACCACCCGAGTGGGACGCCTGCGCGCCTACGGCAATGCCATCGTCCCGCAGCTAGCGGCGGAAGTAATCAGCACCCACATGGGCTGCGCACCTTCGGCGGTGCGCGCATGACCGGCGCCGTCGCAACGATGGCGGAACGCATCGAAGCCGGCATCGTCGAGCGCACCGGAAAGCGTGTAGACGACGCATTTGCGCAGGCGCGCGACGTCGCGTTCAAAGCGTACGCAGCGGCCTTCCGCCCAGTCTGCGGCATCCCCTTCGAAATCACCATCGCCGAAGCGATGTCGAAGGTGGAAGAAGCGCTGCGCGCGCAAGCGATCGCGCACGCGACGCGCATCGAAACCGAAACCGTCCTGCGCCGGCTCGGCGCGCCATAACCGGAGTTATCCGCATGCATCTTCATTGCATCGACGCGTCGCTGTTCCTGCTGGTCGTCATCGTCGCTTTCCTGGTCGGGTTCTTCGGGCATCGCTGGGTGTCGCGCGAGGAAAGACGCGAGCTGTGCGAACAGCTCGAAATCGCTGACGTCCTGCTGCGGGATATCGCGACAGACGCCAGCCCGATCACCTTCCGCACTGGCATCTGGCGCCGGCTGTCCGATTACTTGGCGCGCTTCGAGTGAGTCACCGCCATCCCTGTCCGTGCGGCACCGGCGCGACCGAATGCCCGAACCCGACCACCGGACGACCGCTGTGCGCCGATGCCGATGACCAGGTCGGCACCGGCTGGACCCGAAATCCTGCGCGGCCGCTTTCGCGAATCCCTACCGATCATGTCGCGCGGGATGGCGGTGTCGATATCGACGACGTGCGTATCCAGTTCGGGGTCATGGCATGAGAGACACCGCAATTTTCCTTTGCGACTTGACGGGCAACATGGCCGCGCCTTGGCAAGCCGCCGGATATCGTGTCGTGCTGGTCGACCCGCAGCATGCGCCCGGCGTCCATACGGAAGGCCGCGTCACGCGCGTCGGTGGA
>JAYUIZ010000082.1:0-1086 GCA_043765595.1 Lysobacter sp.
CGGTCTGGCTCGATGTCTATGCGTGGCTGGCGGCGGCCTGCATCGTCGCGGTCGGGGTGTTGGCCTCCGCGCGCCTTGATGAATCCCGCGCGCGCGATGGACGGGACGCGGGCGTCGCGTTCGTGGACATGCTGCGGCTGGTGGCCCGGCCGCTGGTCGCGGTGTTCGTGCTGTCCGCGTTTCTCTACGTCCTGATCGAACAGAGCATCGGCACCTGGCTGCCGACCTTCAACGCCGATGTGCTGCATCTGTCCACGGCCACCAGCGTGCAGATGGCCAGTCTGTTCGCGGGGTTCACTGCGCTCGGTCGTCTTGTGGCAGGCCAGGTACTGCGATGGCTGTCATGGGACAGGCTGCTGATCGCCTGCCTGCTGGCGACCGCGATCGTGATCCTCCTGGTACTGCCGCTGTCGGCGCAGGCGATGCCGCAGGTGGCCGATGGCTGGCGTCACGCGCCGCTGGCGGCTTTTCTGCTGCCGTTGATCGGGTTCTTTCTGGCGCCGGTATACCCGACGATCAATTCGGTGGTGTTGAGTGCGCTGCCGACATCGCGACACGCCTCGATGACCGGACTGATCGTGGTGTTCTCGGCGCTGGGCGGCGCGACCGGGTCGTTCGTCACCGGCCAGTTGTTCGTGCATTTCGGCGGCCAGCACGCCTTCTATCTGACGCTGTTGCCCGCGGCGCTGCTGTTGGTCGGACTGCTGGCGTTGAAACGGCTCGCGGCGACGCCACAGGCCTGAAGCCGCACAGCATAAATATCCCGGCGATAACGTCCTTCGACGCGCATACGCTCGATCTGCGCATCGCCGAGGATGTTTTGCGCAGCGCGGCGCCCACGCCCGGCGCCATGCCGGCGAGACTGCCGCAGACCAGCACGTAAGCGCCGTCGTCGACCCAGCGGATCAGTTCGTCGGCGGCGCCCAGCCCGATGCTGTCGACGCGATAGTTCTCGCGTTGACTGCGGAACAGCGCGGCGGTCAGCGCCAGGCGCTTCGCGATCACGTCCCACTTGCCGCCCAGTTCGACGTTGACCGCGGTTTCGGCATCGTTATCGCAGTTGGCAGTGCCGGTGGTGCTGGTCAG
>JAYUIZ010000083.1:0-9594 GCA_043765595.1 Lysobacter sp.
GCTCCCACAACAGCCACCACGCCTCCGCACGACACTATGGAGGGATCAGTCTTCATCCGCCACGCGTTCGGGTTAGCATCCCGACACACACCGGAGACCCGACCGCATGCGCACAACCTTGCTCGCCCTGTCCCTCACTTTCGCGCTCGGCGCACCGCTGGCATACGCCGCCGACATGGCGCGGCCTGAAGTGCGCGCCCAGGCCGAACGCCTCGCCCCGAAAGTGCTGGCCTGGCGCCGCGACATCCATCAGCATCCGGAGCTGGGCAATCGCGAAGTGCGCACCGCGAAACTCGTCGCCGACCATCTGCTCGCGCTGGGCCTGGACGTGAAGACCGGCATCGCCACCACCGGCGTGGTCGCTGTGCTCAAGGGCGGCAAGCCCGGCCCGCGCATCGCCATCCGCGCCGACATGGACGCGCTGCCGGTGACTGAGCGCAATACATTACCGTTCGCGTCGAAAGCCACCTCGACCTTCCGCGGCGAGGCCGTCGGCGTCATGCACGCCTGCGGCCACGACGCCCACACCGCGACCCTGATGGGCGTGGCCGAAGCGATGGTGGCGATGAAGGCCGACCTGCCGGGCGAAGTGCTGTTCGTGTTCCAGCCGGCCGAGGAAGGCCCGCCGGACGGCGAAGAAGGAGGCGCCGAGGAAATGCTGAAGCAGGGCATCTTCCGCGACTTCAAACCCGAGGCGGTGTTCGGCCTGCACGTGTTCAGCACCCTCAACGCCGGCCAGATCGGCTACCGCGCGGGCCCGGCGATGGCCGCGTCGGACCGCTTCAATATCGTGATCAAGGGCCGGCAGACACACGGTTCGCGGCCGTGGGGCGGCGTGGATCCGATCGTCGCCGCGGCCGATGTCATCGGCACCGCGCAGACCATCGTCAGCCGCCGCCAGAACATCGCCAAGCAGCCGGTGGTCGTCACCTTCGGCTCTATCAAGGGCGGCATCCGCTACAACATCATTCCCGACCAGGTGGAAATGACCGGCACCATCCGCACCTTCGACGAAGGCATGCGCCAGGCGGTGTTCAAGGATCTGCAGAACGTCGCCGAACACGTGGCCGCCGCGCACGGCGCGACCGCGATCGCGCAGGTGCCCGATACCAAGGGTAATCCGGTGACCGTCAACGACCCGGCGCTCACCGCGAAGCTGCTGCCCAGCCTGGAACGCGCGGTCGGCAAGGAGAACGTCGTCGAAGTGGGCCTGAACATGGGCGCCGAGGATTTCTCGTTCTACGCCCGCGAAGTGCCCGGCTTCTTCTTTTTCGTCGGCGCCACGCCGAAGGGCCAGGACGCCGGCAAGGCGCCGTCGAACCATTCGCCGGAGTTCTTCCTCGACGAATCCGCGCTGGACGTGAGCCTGCGCGCGATGCTGCAGGTGACGCTGGATTATCTGCACGGCGTGCAGTGAAACGAATGAAATTCCTGTAGGAGAGGCTTTAGCCCCGATGCGCAAAGATCGGGCCTGAAGGCCCTCCTACAAAGGCCTGCGCGATAATGCCTACATGAACCAACACGACATCCCCCTCGGCCGCGAGGTCGCGTATCCGTCGCATTACGACGCCGGCCTGCTGTTTCCGATTCCGCGCACGCTGGGCCGCGCCGAGATCGGCATCAACACAGCCGTCGATGCACAGCCACTGCCCTTCATCGGCCACGATCGCTGGCATGCCTACGAACTGAGCTGGTTGGATACGCGCGGCAAGCCAGTGGTCGCGACCGCGACGCTGGCGGTGCCGGCGGCGTCGCCGATGCTGATCGAATCCAAATCGCTCAAGCTCTATCTGAATTCTCTCAACGCAGCGCGTTTCGACTCGGCCGATGATGTGCGCGACACGCTGATCGCCGACCTGTCGCGGGTCGCGCGCGCGCCGGTCGCGATCGATTTCGGATTGCCGCCGTTCGTCGTCTCTGCCCTGGATGTCGACGACGATACGATCCTGATCGACGCACTCAATCTAGAGATCGACGATTACGGCCCGCCGAACGCCGCGCACCTCGCGCTCGACGGCGCTGCTGGCGATGACGATGCTGGCGATGACGAGGGGATCGTCGAAGAAACACTGCGCTCGGAGCTGCTGAAATCCAACTGCCCGGTGACCGGTCAACCGGACTGGGCCAGCGTACGCATCGCCTATCGCGGCGCGCGGATCGATGGCGCCGGGCTATTGCGGTATCTGGTGTCGTTCCGCGACCACGCCGAGTTCCACGAGCAGTGCGTGGAGCGGGTCTTCGTCGACGTGATGGCGCGCTGCCGGCCGCAGACGCTGTCGGTGGAAGCGCGCTACACGCGCCGCGGCGGGCTGGACATCAACCCGTGGCGGGCCACGCCGGGCATGTCGCCACCCGCCGCCGGGCGCGATGAGCGGCAGTAGGCCAGCCGCGAAAAAAACACGTGATCAATATGGTTTCTTAACATTCGCCGTGTCACTGTGGCCCGGCCATCTGGCAGGAGCCGTCCGACATGACCACACCCGATAAAAAACCCGATTTTTCCAACGTGCAGAGTTCGGTGACCAGCACCGAACAGGCCCGGCCCGACTTCAGCAACGTGCAGACCACCGTGACCACCACCGAAGAGATCACCGGTGGCGAAGGCGGCGGCGGTGGTACGGGCGCACAGACCTACACCATCGAGAAGGGCGACACGCTGTCGGCCATCTCCAAGCGCTTTTACGGCAAGGCCAAGTTCTGGCGCCAGATCTTCGAGGCCAACCGCGACACGATCGAGGATCCGGACCGGATCTTCCCCGGGCAGACCATCAAGCTGCCGGCGATCGACGGCGACGGCGACGGCGATCTCGACGATCCCACCGCCGGCTGATCGACCGACCCCATCGCGCAGCGTGTACGCCGCCTTCGCACCAGAACATCCACATGACCGTATCGAGGAACTCAATCCAATGAACCGCACACGCATGCTCCCCAACAGACTCACCCAAGCCCTGCTCGTCGCCGTGATCGGCAGCGTCGCCATCGTCGGCTGCAAGAAGAAAGAAGAAGCCGTTGCGCCGCCCGCCATCACCGAGCCGGCCATCGCGCCCGCACCTGCCCCGATGGCCGCCACCGCTTCTGTTACCTCGGTCGAACTCGGCAACGCCGTCGGCCCGGATATGAAGCTCACCTCCACCGCCACCAGCTTCAAGCCCAAGGACACGATCACCGTGTCGATCAACACCAGCACCAGCGACCCCGCTGCCTCTGTCGCCGGCAAGGTCGGTGCCAAGTGGACCTACGCCAACGGCGCTGAAGTGATGGAAGTGTCCAACGAAACCAAGGATCTCAACCTCACCGGTACCGGCTCCACCAATTTCCAGATTGCCAAGCCCGACGGCTTCCCGGTTGGCAAGTACAAGGTCGAAGTATCGCTGGACGGTATGGTCGTGCAGACCAAAGAATTCGACATCACCAAGTGAGTCCGATGCATTGATGGTTTCAGAGGGCGCGGCTTCGGTCGCGCCTTTTTTACGCCTGTCGTTTTTTGTGTCCGCGAACGCAACGCCGCGTGTCATCCACGCACACTGGAACGCCATTGGGAATTGGACTAGTGTGACTCGGCTAGTGTAGTGCTTCAAAAATCGCGAACAATTTTTTACAGCCTCGCGACTTGCGTCGCTCCTACAAAGAGCCGGTCGCCTGTTGTGGGAGCGATGCAAGTCGCGAACATGTGTGGCATTGAAAATGGTTGAAACAGGGTGAAGCACTACACTAGCCCTTGCGGCGGTCCTGGTCCGGTTCTCATCGAGTCCCTGCTCGCTCTTCTCGCGGCAACGTGCCCGGGAGCGCCTTCGAGGAACCCGGGCCATCCCCTCAACTCCGCCAATCTTTTCAGACCAGCATCAGGAGCGCGACATGGCTTTCGAACTGACCATTAACGGCAAAGCGGTGCCGGTGGATGCCCCCGACGACATGTCGCTGCTGTGGGTGTTGCGCGACATCGCCGGATTGACCGGCACCAAATATGGCTGCGGTATGGCCCAGTGCGGCGTCTGCACGGTGCATGTCGCCGGCCAGCCGATCCGCAGCTGCGTCACACCGGCCAGCGCGCTGGTCGGCCAACCCATCACCACCATCGAAGGCGCCGGCGCGACCGGGCCGGTGGCCAAGGCCGTGCAGGACGCGTGGGTCGCGGGCGCGGTCGCGCAGTGCGGCTACTGCCAGAGCGGCCAGATCATGTCCGCGATCGCGCTGCTGGACACCAACCGCAGCCCCAACGACGACGACATCGACGCGGCGATGGCCGGCAACCTCTGCCGCTGCGCCACCTATCAGCGCATCCGCGCGGCGATCAAAGCCGCAGCGGCAACGCTCGCGTAAGGAGAACGGACATGTTCAACGGTCGCAAACTTTCCGCGCTGGACGTCGTCGACGCGGTACAGACCCCGGCGCTTTCGCGCCGCCAGTTCCTGCTCGGCGCGACGCTCATCGGCTCCGCGCTGATGGTCGGCTGCAAAATGGAAGCCTCCAGCGACACCGCACCGGCTGCAGCTAGCGGCGGCAAACCCGCCGCCGGCTCGCCGTTCGAGGCCTACATCGCGATCGCCGCCGACGGCATCGTCACCGTGTATTCCAGCCAGTTCGACATGGGCCAGAATTCCTATCACGGCCTGGCGACGCTGGTCGCCGAAGAACTCGACGTGGCGCTGGACAACGTGCGCGTGGAAGGCCGCGCCGGCAATCCCAAGTGGTACGGCAATCTCGCGATGGGCGGCGCCTTCCAGCTCACCGGCGGCTCCAGCAGCATGCCGTCGTCGTGGGAGCGCTACCGCAAGGCCGGTGCCGCCGCGCGCGAACTGTTGAAGCAGGCGGCCGCGAATCAGTGGAAGGTCGCCGTTGGCGAACTGTCGACCGCGAACGGCGAGGTGATCCACGCCGGCAGCGACCGCCGCGCGCCCTACGACAGCCTGATCGCCGCCGCCGCGCCGCTGCCGGTGCCGGGCGATGTCGCGCTGAAGGACGCCAAGGCCTGGACGCTGATCGGCAAGGACGCGACCTCGCGCATCGACGCGCGCGCCAAGTCCGACGGCAGCCAGGACTACACCATCGACATCCAGCTGCCGGGCATGCTGGTCGCGACCATCGCGCACAGCCCGCGCTTCGGCGGCAAGCCGAAATCCTTCGACGCCACCGCCGCGAAAGCGGTGCCGGGCGTGGTCGAAGTAGTGCAGATCAGCCGCGGCGTGGCGGTGGTGGCGAACAACACCTGGGCCGCGATCAAGGGCCGCGAGGCGCTGCAGGTGACTTGGGACGACAGCGGCGCGGAGACGCGTTCCTCGGACGCAATGTTCACCGAGTACGAAGCGCTGGCCAAACAAGACGGCAAGGTCGCGCTGAAACGCGGCGATGCCGCCGGCATGCTGGCCAAAGCCGCGAAGACCATCGAGGCGACGTATCGCTTTCCGTATCTCGCGCACGCGGCGCTGGAGCCACTGAACGCGGTGATCCACAAGGACGGCGACCGCCTGCACATCCACGGCGGCCTGCAGATGCCGGACGCGGTGCAGGGTGCCTGCGCGCAGATCGCCGGTGTGAAACCGGAACAGGTCGATCTGCACGTGATGAAGACCGGCGGCGGTTTCGGCCGGCGCGCGGTCGCCGACTGCGATGTGTTCGTCGAAGCGACCGAAATTGCGAAAGCGATCGATTTCCGCGCGCCGGTCAAACTGCAGTGGACGCGCGAAGCCGACATGGGCGGCGGCCGCTATCGCCCGCTGCACGTGCACCGCGTGCGCGTGGGCTTGGACGCCGACGGCAACGTCAGCGGCTGGCAGCACCACATCGTCGGCCAGTCGATCATGGCCGGCACCCCGTTCGAGGGGATGATGATGAAAGGCGGCATCGACCCGACCTCGACCGGGGGCGTCGTCGACACGCCGTATGCCTTGCCCGATATCGACGTGCGCATGACCCATCCGACATCGCCGGTGCCGGTGCTGTGGTGGCGCTCGGTTGGCCACACCCACACCGCGTACGTGATGCAGACGTTGCTGGACGAGATCGCGACAGCCACCGGCAAGGATCCGGTCGCGCTGCGGCTGGCGCTGCTGCCGGCCGACGCGCGCGAACGCGCAGTGCTGTCGCTGGCCGCCGAAAAAGCCGGCTGGTCGCAGCCGATCGCGGCCGGGCGCTATCGCGGCGTCGCCGTGCATCAGTCGTTCGGCAGCTTTGTCGCCACCGTCGCCGAGGTCTCCAAGACCGCCGACGGCGGGATCAAGGTCGAACGCTGCGTGGTGGCGTCCGACTGCGGCACCGTGATCAATCCCGACATCGTGCGCGCGCAGATCGAAGGCGGCACCGGCTTCGGGCTCAGCGCAATGCTTGGCGAACGCATCGCGCTGGAGAACGGCGCCCCGACCGCCAGCAACTACGACGCCTATCGGGTGCTGCGCATTGACGCCATGCCCACCGTCGAAGTGCACATGCTGCCGTCGACGGCATCGCCCACCGGCATCGGCGAATGCGCGGTGCCGCCGATCGGCCCGGCGGTCGCCAACGCGATCTTCCAGGCCACCGGCAAGCGCGTACGCGATCTGCCGTTTCTGGAGGCGTGAATAGATGCGGAAGCAACGTTGTTGTCATCCCGAGTGCAGCGAGGGACCTGCTGTGCGTATCTCGCCACGCTGAAATGAGCCGGCGAAACGTCATTCAATTCGGCGCTATTCGATGCGGCGGCATTCGACGCGACGCTATTCGACCGCATGCCGCGTCCGCTTGAGCTGCTGATCGCCAGCGCGCGGCGCGACGAACGCTGCGCACTGGTCACCCTCGTCGGCATCCATGGCGCCGCGCCGCGCCGGATCGGCGCGCAGATGGCGGTGACCGCAAGCGGTGGGGTGGCGGGTTCGTTCTCCGGCGGCTGTCTGGACTGGTCGGTGATCGAGGAAGCGCATCGCGTGATCGCCGACGCTGCCAGCCGACGCATTCGCTACGGCACCGACTCGCCCTACGTCGACATCGTGCTGCCCTGCGGCAGCGGCTTGGATCTGCAGTTCGACGGCTTGGTGCCGGCCGCGACGGTCGATGCGATCGCGCAGGCCATCGCGCGGCGCGAAGCCTTCGACCTGCGCTGGCGCGAGGCCGCGACACCACCCGATTGCCTGCCGCCGGCACCCACGGCAGCGGATGAAGTGCGCATCCGCCAACAGCCCGCACTGCGGCTGGTGCTGGCCGGCGCCGGCGACACCCTGCTGGCGATGTGCCGGCTGGCGCGCGCGGCGGATATCGAGGTGATCGCGCTCAGTCCCGAGCGTGAGCTGCACCAGGCGCTGGACGCGATCGGCGTACCGCTGCATGTCTTGCAGGCGCAGCACGCGCTGCCGGCGATGACGCTCGATGCGTACACGGTCGCCATCACCCTGTTTCACGATCACGACTGGGAGCTGCCGTTCCTGCAGCAGGCGCTAGCCAGCGACGCCTGTCTGGTCGGCGCGATGGGCAGCCCGCGCGCGCAGGCGCAGCGGCTTGAACAACTGCTGTCGCGCGGCGTGTCTGCCGTGGTCGCGTCGCGACTGCGCAGCCCGCTGGGGCTACTGCCGCGCGCGCGCGACCCGCAGGAACTCGCGGTATCGATACTGGCCGAAGCGATGCAGGCCTATCGCACGCGGTGTTATCCGGAGACCGACATCCGTGATACCGAAAACATCGCATAATCAGGACTTATCTCAACATTGCTGTTGAACTGTCATCCCGAGCGCAGCAAGAGAACTGTATCTAAGCCACTACGACAGCAGGTCTCTCGCTGCGCTCGGGATGACAAAAACGATGTCGGAGTTTCCAACAGGCGATTTTGAGGTAAGTACCGTCATCGCCATTCTCGCGGCAGGCGATTCCAACCGCCTCGGCCAACCGAAACAACTGGTGCAGTGGCGGGGCCGCTCGCTGCTGCAGCATGCGGTCGATACCGCCTGCGCGGTGGCGCCGTGCGTACTGCTGACCCTCGGCGCCGATGCCGATGCGCTGTGGCGCACGCTGCGTGCGCCGGCATCGTTGGAGCGCATCGACGTGCCCGATCATCGCGACGGCATGTCCGCATCGCTGCGCGCCGCGGTCGCGCACGTGGATGCGGACCCCACGGCGCAACGCCTGCTGGTGATGCTGGTCGACCAGTACGCCGTAGACGACGCCTGGCTGCACGGCCTGCTTGTGCTGGCCGACGCGCATCCGCAGCGCATGGTCGCCTCGCGCTACGCCGGCCTGCGCGGCGTGCCGGCAGTCTTCCCGCGCCACACCTTCACCGCGCTCGCCGCACTGCGCGGCGATCAAGGCGCACGTGTTGTGCTGCGCGATGAGCCCGACCCCATCGACTTCATCGCCCCGCACGCGCCGGGCGATGTCGATACACCGGCGCAGATTCCGGCCTGCTAAGCGCAGCGCGCCGCATCGGTGGCCCGGCAGCCACCGCCGTCGATTACCCTAGCCACCGTTTTCCTTCGATGCACCGCCATGTCCGCCACCGATCTGCTCGACGACGCCAAGCTCGACCGCCTCTCCGACCTGCTGGACCAGCGCGCCGTGCCGTTCAAGGGCTTCAATGTCGAAGCGCTGGACGGCTACCTCTCCGCACTGGCGGTGTCGCCGGAAACGGTGCCGCCCGAGGAGTGGCTGCCGGCGGTCTGGGGCGGCAAGACGCCGCGCTGGAACGACGACGCCGAAGCCGCGGATGTCGACATACTGCTGATGTCGCACTGGCGCATGGTCGAACAGCGCGTGCGCCACGGCGAGGACATTCCCGACCACCTCGCGCCGCTGCTGTGGTTGCCCGACGACCCGTCCGGGCACAGCGACGACGCCTTGGACGTCGGCCAGGACTGGGCCTATGGCTTCTTCCGCGCCGTCGAGCTGCGCGAAGCCGCTTGGGACGCGTGGCTGGACGAACACGACTGGATCGACGAGATCTTCACCTACCTCGACCGCCTCGCCAGCGGCGAAGTGCTGGGCGAAGACCCCGAAGCCGAAGCCACCCCACTGGGCTACGAAGAACGCCTGGGCATCATCGTCCAACTGCCGGCGATGCTGGCTGACCTGCACCTGCACCGCATCGACGCCCTGACCCCGCGCACGCAGCTCAAGCGCGAAGCGAAACCTGACCGCAACGACCCGTGTCCGTGCGGCAGCGGGAAGAAATACAAGAAGTGCTGCGGCGCGGGTTGAAAGCCGCACTGTTTCAAACCACACGCAAATAACGTGATTGCGAATTCGTAGCCGGGTCTCGCCACTGGCGAGACCCGGGATGACGGTGACCGACCACTCATCCCTCTTCGCCCGCATCCACGCGGCTCTGCGCCACACCCCAATCGCGATGCGCTCTGCCTATGGCGAACCACGGTGGTTTTTCCTTCTCCCCGCATGCGGGAAGAAGGTGGCCGGAGGCCGGATGAGGGGCCGCCCGCAGACAATGGACGTGCTGCGACGGACCCTCACATGGGGTTGTGATGCGATGGCAGTTTTCGGCCAGAAGCAGAAGCTTCGACCAGCTTACGTAGGGCGTATAAGAGCCTGTTCAAAATCTTCTGAGCAACAGCGCCAAGAATGCAAGATTTACGAATTGCAGACTTGTATTGAGTTTTCGCTCGCAGTTCTTCCATAGTC
>JAYUIZ010000084.1:0-1084 GCA_043765595.1 Lysobacter sp.
CTAGCAGCCTGTCGGACTTGACCTGATCGCCGCGCGCCTTGAGTGCTTTATTCAGACAATGCGCCGTATTGGTGCGCAAATAGTCCTTTGATCCGCCGATTTTTGCCGGGACGAACGCTTTTCCCGCTATTTCAGGCCATCTGGACGGATTTCTGGCGCAGTGCGGCCATGCGTTTGAAGTTCCACGCCAGGCATACCAGCGTCCATTCGTTGCGCACGTTCGCCAGTCCGCGCAGCAGAAACTGGCGGAATCCAAGCACTGATTTGATGATCCCAAACACCGGTTCCACCGTGTGCTTGCGCTGCGCATAGGCCGCGCGCCCGGCCTGGGTCTTGAGTGTGTGCCTCATCTGCTCGACCTGGCTTGCCTGCGCGGCCAGCGGCGCCGGTTCCTCGAAGCGTTCGCGCCACGCCCGATGGTGTGCGTCGCGACCGACCGCAATCAGCGGCGCGATGTTGGCCTGCGCACACGCCACCACATTGGCAACGCTGTAATAGCCGGCGTCGGCCAGCAGGCAGTCCGGATGCAAGCCCTCGGGCAGTGCCTGCAACGCGGACAGCGCTGGGGTGATCTGTTGCTTGTCGTTCGGTGCTTGAGTGACCCCTGAGGCCATGATCAACATCGACTCGCAGTCGACCGCCGCTTGGGCGTTGAAACACTGCTCGAAACCGCCGCCAGCAACGCGCATGATCCGCGAGTCGTCGTCGGTCAGATTGACCTGATCCTCCGCGCGCGGGCCAGCCTGTGGCGGGGTCGGCGGCTTGCCCCTTGGCTTCTTGCCGGTCGCCTTGTGTGCCGCTTCGCGCTTGGCCACCTTGGCCTGATGTTCAGCCAGTGCCTGCGCGTGACGGGCGTGGGCGCGCGCCTGGATCGTCGCCTTGGCCTGTGCAATCGCCGCCAGGCGATCCTCGCGACGCTTGATCTCGTCGGGCAAGCTCACGCCATCGGGAATCGCACACTTGTCCGCCGCTTCGGCCAGCGCCAGCATCTCCTGTACTTCGGCCTTCAGCTGCGCTTCGATTTTTTCGGCATGGCCATACGACAACGCGCTGTGCCGCGAGGCATTGGCGTGGATCTTGGTGC
>JAYUIZ010000085.1:0-1082 GCA_043765595.1 Lysobacter sp.
GATTCGAGGGCTGGAAGGTCACCACCATCGGCGACGACATCTGCTGGATGCGCCCCGGTGCTGACGGCCGCCTCTACGCGATCAATCCGGAAGCTGGATTCTTCGGCGTCGCGCCCGGCACGTCCAGCAAGTCGAACCCGAATGCGCTGGCGACGATCCAGCACGACACCATCTTCACCAATGTCGGCCTGACCGCCGACGGCCAGCCGTGGTGGGAAGGGCTGGATGGTGTGCCTGCCTTTGATTGGCGCGGTCATGAATACGGCGGTCATGAATACGGCGGTCATGAATACGATTCCAGTCGTAGTCCGGCCGCCCATCCGAACGCCCGCTTTACCGTCAGCGCGAAGCAATGCCCGTCGTATTCGCCGAAAGCCGAGGACGCCCAAGGGGTGCCGATCAGCGCAATTATTTTTGGCGGACGCCGCGCCTCGCTGGTGCCGCTGGTGTTCGAGGCCCGCGACTGGACCCACGGCGTGCTGGTCGGCGCCGCGATGGGCTCGGAAACCACCGCCGCCGCCGCCGGCGCGGTCGGGGTGATGCGCCGCGACCCGATGGCGATGAAGCCGTTCTGTGGCTATAACTTCGCCGACTACTTCGCGCACTGGCTGTCGTTCGATCGGGCCGACGCCAAGCTTCCCAAAATTTTCCACGTCAACTGGTTCCGCAAGGGCGACGACGGCAAGTTCCTGTGGCCCGGTTTCGGCGACAACCTGCGCGTCATCGAATGGATGATCGGACGTGTGAAGGGCAGCGCCGCCGCGCAGGACACGCCGATCGGCGCGCTGCCGCGGCCGGCGGACCTGAATCTCGACGGCGTCGCGCTGAGCGACGAAGCCCGCGCCAAGCTGTTCGGCTTCGATCGCGCCGGCTGGCAGGCCGAATTCGCCAGCATCGGCGAATACCTCGACGATTACGGCCCGCGCATGCCCGCAGCGCTGAAGGCCGAGCAGGCGACGATCCTGGCCGAACTGTCGCGCGCCGACGCCTGAACCCGCAGCCCGGGCGCTTCGCTTAAAATCCCGGAATGCAGAATCGCGCGACATCCAACAAACAGCAGGCGCTCTGGCAGCAGGGACAGC
>JAYUIZ010000086.1:0-1081 GCA_043765595.1 Lysobacter sp.
TCCATCGACGTCACCATCCTGGTCGCGACCCGCAGGAACGCCATCGTCGTTCCGCGTCAGGCAGTACTCGACGCCACCACCGCCCCGAAAGTGCTTGTCGTCGACGCGGGAAATATCGCGCGCGCACGGCCCGTGAAGGTCGCCGCCTGGCCGTCGTCGAATGCGATCATCGAACAGGGCCTGTCGGCGGGCGATCGCGTCATCATGATTCCTGGCGCGATCGAAACATCGACCAAAGTGCGTCCACTGGAGCCAATGACCGCCGACAAAGCACCCGCAGGCGAATGAGCGATGTTCGCATTCACCGTGGCCCGTCGCTATCTGCTGTCCAATCGCGCCCAGTCCGCCCTGCTGGTCGTGGGCGTTGCGCTGGGGGTGACGGCTTTCGTGTTCATCACCGCATTGATCGAAGGACTGGCGATCCGGCTGACCGACGAAGTCACCGCGAACAGCGCCCACGTCAGCCTCGAACCGGTCACCCGCATCGCACGCGTGCTGCCCAATGACGGCGTCAAGACAGAAGCGGTCGCGCTTGTGTCGACGTTCCAGCGGCAGCAGATCCGCGAATGGCGGTCTACGGTCGCTTTGTTGCGCCAACAGTCCTCGGTGTCGACGATCAGCACCCAGATCACCGGCAGCGCATTTCTCGTCAAAGGTCAGGCGGTGGCACCGGTCTCGGTCACGGCCGTCGAACCCGAAAGCCTGGATGCAATCGCGCCGATCAGCACCCAGATCGTCGACGGTCAGCGGAGTCTGGGCGCGGACGGCATTCTGATCGGCGCGGTGCTCGCCGAAACGCTCGGCCTGTCCGCCGGACAGCCGGTGCTGTTCCGGACCGATCGCGGTGTCGAACGTCTGCTGACCATCCGCGGCATCTTCAAGACCGGCGTGCGCAGCGCCGACGAGCGTGTGGCGTATCTGTCCCTGCAGACAGCGCGTCCCTTGTTCCGCCTGCCCGAAGGCCTGACCAATATCGAGATCAAACTGGAAGACGCCAACCGCGCGCGTGAAGTCGCTTCGTTTCTCCGCGAGGCCACCGGCCTGCGCGCCACGCCGTGGCAGGATCGGAATGCGAATCTGG
>JAYUIZ010000087.1:0-1079 GCA_043765595.1 Lysobacter sp.
TGGCTGGAGCTGTCGACCGCGAAGGAGATGCTCGGCGCCTATCGCGAGTCCTTGCATGCGGTGCTGGCCGCGTCGGCCATCGACGGCGTGCCGCCGATGGCCGGACTGGCGGTGGCGAGGCGGCTGCGCCGGTTCGAGGCTTTGCCCGAACTGCAGGCGTATATCGAACGCACCGGCCTGGCCGGAACGCTTCCGCCCGAGAAGCTGATCGATTTGGCTACTTTTTTCGCCAGCGCTGGCGACCACAGCAAGACGATGACGTGGATCGAGCACGCGCTCAAATTGCGGCCACAGCTTGCGGATACGCACAACATGCACGGGCTGGCATTGATGTTCGCCGGGCGGTCCGAAGCGTCCGTAGACGCCTTCGAGCGAGCGCTGGCGCTGCGTCCCGACTTCGCAGCGGTGTACTCGGTGCTGTCGCGAGTGGCCAAGATCACGCCGGAGCGCAACCATGTCGATGCGCTGCGCAAGCTGCTGGCCCAGCCGAATCTCACTGCCAAAGACGAAGGTCACCTCGGCTATGCATTGCACAACGAGCTGCACGATCTGGGCGATTACGATGCCGCATGGGACGCATTGACACGGGCGTTTCGAGCCCGTCGGATTGAGCAGCCCTACGACCATGCGCAGACCGTGGCGGTCTTTGATTCGCTACGTCGGACCTTCGATGCCGGCTTCGTCCGCCAGGAATCATCCGATGATGTCCCCGCAGACCCGCTCACCCCGATCTTCATTGTCGGCATGCACCGCAGTGGCACGACGCTGCTCGAACGCATCCTGTCGGGCCACCCGGATGTCGCCGATGCTGGCGAAACCTATGCCTTCCCCGCCCAGTTGCGTTATGCGGCCGACCATTTCTGCCGCGGCATCATCGATAAGACCATCGCCGAGCGCGCCCCCGGATTCGATTACCGTGCGATTGGCCGCGGCTTCCTTGATGCCATACGGACCCGCGGTCGCAGCTTCGTGACCGAAAAGCAGAATCCGAATTTCATTCTGCTCGGCCCCATCGCCAAGGCGCTGCCGCAGGCGAGGCTGCTGCACATGCGCCGGGATCCAGCGGACACGTGTTTCTC
>JAYUIZ010000088.1:0-3172 GCA_043765595.1 Lysobacter sp.
CTACTACGCCGGCGCCAGCGTGCTGCTGACCGAGGCGGATTTCTTCGACATGGCCTGGGCCTATTTCCTGCGCGCCAAGGACGACAACATCGCGCACAGCGAGCTGTTTTTCGATCCGCAGACGCACACCGCACGCGGGGTGTCGATGGACACGGTGATCAACGGACTGCGCAGGGCCTGCGATCAGGCGCAGTCGCAGTTGGGCGTGCGTGCGGAACTGATACTGTGCTTCCTGCGTCATTTGTCCGAAGACGAGGCCCTGGCGACCTTCGAGGAGGCGCGCCCGCATGTGGGCAAGTTCATCGGCGTCGGGTTGGATTCCAGCGAGCTGGGTCATCCGCCGGAGAAGTTCGCGCGGGTCTTCGCGCAGGCGCGCAAGCTGGGCCTGCGCACGGTCGCGCATGCCGGTGAGGAGGGGCCGCCGGCCTATATCTGGAGTGCGCTGGATGTGTTGAAGGCCGAGCGCATCGATCACGGGGTGCAGGCGTTGCAGGACCCCGCGCTGGTCAAGCGGCTGGCCGAACAGGGCGTGCCGCTGACGGTCTGTCCGCTCTCCAACATCAAGCTGCGCGTATTTGACACGTTGGCCGAGCACAATCTTCGCCAACTGCTCGATGCGGGCCTGGTCGCGACGGTGAATTCCGACGATCCGGCTTATTTCGGCGGTTATCTGAACCAGAACTTCGTCGAGACCTTCGACGCGCTCGGGCTGGATGCCAGCCACGCGGCGACCCTGGCGCGCAACAGCTTCAACGCGAGTTTCGCCAGCGCCGCGGAGAAACGCAGCGATCTGGATCGACTGGACGCGTATCTCGACCACGCCGGCGTCCGCTGATCCCATGGGCAAGCTGACTACCCATGTTCTGGATACCGCGCACGGCACACCGGGGGCCGGCATTGCTGTCTCCTTGTATCGTTGCGAAGCCGCTGGCCGGGCGTTGATCGCACGGACTACGACCAATGCGGACGGTCGCAGCGATGCGCCGCTGCTCGCCGACGCGGCCTGCAGCGTCGGCGTGTACGAACTCGACTTCGCGATCGGCGACTACTTCGCCGCACGCGGCGTGGTCGTGCCCGAGCCGCGCTTCGTCGATGTGGTGACCTTGCGCTTCGGTATCGCCGATGCCGAAGCGCACTGTCATGTCCCGCTGCTGGCATCCCCGTTCAGCTATTCGACCTATCGTGGGAGTTGATCGGGTTCATGGCTGACTATCTGATCGAAGCCGCTGGGCTGTTGCTGCGCTGGTTGCACGTCATCGCCGCAATTGCCTGGATCGGCGAATCTTTCTATTTCGTTTCTCTGGACCGAGGTCTAAAGCCCGGCAAGCAGCCACAGCAAGGGCTGTACGGCGAATCGTGGTCGGTGCACGGAGGCGGGTTCTATCTGAAGCAGAAATTCCTGCCGGCCCCGGCGCAGCTGCCGGAGGATCTGCACTGGTCGAAGTGGAAGTCGTACACCACTTGGCTGTCCGGCTTCGCCCTGTTCGCGCTGCTCTACCTGCTGTCGCCACAGCTGTACCTGATCGACCCGAACGTCGCCGTGTTGACGCCCACCCAAGGCGTGTCGTTGGCCCTGGCGTTTCCCTTGCTGGCCTGGCTGCTTTACGACGGGCTGTGCCGCGTCGTCGGTTTTCGCGACGACCTGCTCGGCGTGCTGCTCGGTCTGCTGGCCGTGGGCGTGTGCTTCGCCGCCACGCAGCTGTTCGCCGGCCGGGCCGCCTTCCTGCTCACCGGCGCCTGCCTGGCCACGATCATGTCGGCCAACGTGTTCTTCGTGATCATCCCGGGACAGAAGCGCATGGTCGCGGCGCTGAGTCGCGGCGCGACCCCCGAGCCACTGGATGGTGCGCGCGGCAAGCAGCGTTCGGTGCACAACACCTACTTCACCCTGCCGGTGGTATTCGCCATGCTGGCGACCCACTACCCGACCGCCTTCGCGCATCCGCACAACTGGGCGGTGCTGACGCTGTTTATGGCGGCCGGGGCGTCGATCCGCCAATTCTTCGTGGTCTGGCACAGCGGCGCGCGCGCCTGGTGGTTGCTCGGGCTGGCGGCGGCGCTGCTGCTGGCGGTGTTCGCGTGGATGGCACCCGTGGCGCGGCCCGTCGTTGCACCTCAAGTCGCACCTGCCTCAAGTCAGCCTGCCTCAAGTCAGCCTTCCACAACTCAGCCTTCCACAACTCAGCCGTCCACGAGTCAGTCGTCCGACCGCGTCGTCGCGGGCGCGAAGACCGCCGACATCCTGGCGATCGCCGAGCGACGTTGCAACGCCTGCCATGCAGCGCAGCCGACGATGATGGCCAGCGCCCCGAAGGGCGCGATGTTCAATCGCGCCGAGCAGCTTGAGGCGAATGCCGCACTGATTCACAAGCAGGTGGTCGAGCTGAAGATCATGCCGCCGGGCAACGTGACCGGGCTGACGGACGGCGAACGCGCCGCCATCGATGCGTGGTTTCTGGCCCACGATGCCAACGCAGTGGATCAGCCGCCGCCGTCGGGGTCGAGCAAATAAGCGCGGCTCAGCGTCACTTCCTCGCAGTTGTCGCCATCGCCGCCGCGATCGACCACCAGAAAATCACTGCATTGATCGAGCGCCAATAGAGGGTGATGCCAGGTGCCGCGACGGAAATTGACGCCGGCACCGGCGCTGGCCAGAAAAGCGCGCGGGGGTTGTTCCACCGACTCCGCCACGACGATCAGATACGGCCGCTGCGATTGCGGAATGAACGCCTGACTGCCGAGGGGGTGGCGCTCCAGCATTCTGATCGGAAACGGCATCGGCCGCGGCTGCGCGCGGACCAGGCTGATCAACGGATATCCGCCGCCGGCGTCGCAGTCCACGCGGGCCAGCGCGTGAAAGCGCTGCGCGGTGCCCTCGTTGATCGGGAACTGCCGGGCCGCGCAGTCGCTGGAGATGACGTCGCCAAAGGGCGCGAAGGCCTCGGCGCTTAGCGCTTCGATCGTCAGCCGCGTCGGTGGCCGTTCGGTCACGCCGGTCGACCGCGCAGACGCAGGCGCGACACGCCACCATCGGGAAAGATGTTCAGCCGGACATGACTGACGACGCCGAGCGCCGCGATCCCGCTGCGATAGTGATGCTGATGGTCCATCTGCAGGGTCTGCTCCGGCAGCAGGACCGGCCAGAACATCGCCTGGGTGACCAGCGACGCCG
>JAYUIZ010000089.1:0-3169 GCA_043765595.1 Lysobacter sp.
GTGATGCGCCGATTCTTCGCTGAACGGCAGCGGCAGCAGGTCGTACAGCTGGCCGCGGCTGTCGCCACAGGCGCTGAGGTGTTCGCTGTACAGCGGACAGCGGTGCGTCTCCATGAATCTGCGCACCTTCACCAGAAAGGTCTCGTCCAGCGGCGCAGGGCCGCCGACCGACAGCGACAGGCCATGGCAGATCACCGGGTAACGCGAGGCGAGATCGGCGAAGCCGTCGCCCAGCGCGCCGCCGACGCCAATCCAGTTCTCCGGCGCGGTTTCGAGAAAATCGAAGCTGCCGGCAGACGCTTTGCGCATCTCCGCCATCAGCGGTCGGCGCAGGCCGAGACCTGCTGCGTTGTGCGCGAGCGTGGAAGACGGGGTCATTGGCGTGGGGATTGAATCGTATCGTGGTGGGTATCGCCAAAACGAACCGGGCGGCCGCAATGCGACCGCCCGGAGGAGAGTGCCAACAGCGTGTCGACGTTTCGGGGGGAAACGTCGACACGGGGCCGCATTACATCGCGCCGCCGCACTTGCCTTCACCAGCCTTCTTTTCGGCCGGAGCGGCTGCAGGCGCGGCTTCGCCGCCACACTTGCCTTCGCCGCATTTGCCTTCGGCGGCTTTCTTGTCGGCGCCGCACTTGGCTTCAGTGGCCTTATCGCCACCGCACTTGCCTTCGCCACACTTGCCTTCGTGGGCGGCCTTGAATTCGTTGCCGCTGATGGAGCCGTCCTTGTTGCCGTCGTGGGCGGCGAACTTGTCGTCCTTGCCATCGTGGGCAGCGGCAAACTCGGCGCGCGACAGCTTGCCATCTTTGTCAGTGTCCATCTTGGCCATACCGCACTTGCCTTCAGCGGCTTTTTCGCCGGTGGCGGCATCGGCGCCGAGCAGGTAGCCCTGGGCGAGGTGGGTCGACGCAAAGGCCGAACCGGAGAGCAGCAGGCCGCCGGCCAGGGCAGCTGAGATGGCGATCGCGACGGGTTTTTTGGTGTTGGACATAAGAATTCTCTCCGGAGAGGTGGGTTGGAGTTGCGATCAGGTGATGATCGGGTGTGGGCGAATGTTAACCCTTAGTCGCCAACGACAGCGGCGATATGGGGTCGGGCGAAAGATATTGTCGGGCCAGACTGCGGGCCCGATGCAAACGGGCTTTGGCGGCTTCAGGGTGCAGGCTGAGTGCTACCGCGATTTCGGCAATGGACCGGCCTTCGAGATCGCGCATCAGGATGATGTCGCGATAGTGCAGGGGCAGCGCGGCGAGTGCGTTGGCGACATCGCGGATCAGTCCCGTGGGTGCGGGGTAGTGCGGGCCGTCGAGTTCTTCAAGGTCGGAGGGCTGCATCAGCAGATGGCGGGCGGCGCGCTTCATGCGCGTACATTCGCGCTTGACGATGCGGAACAGCCACGAAGCATAGGCATCGAGTTCGCGCAGGGTCGAGAGTTTCCGGGACACCAGCAGCAGGCTTTCCTGCACGGCGTCTTCAACATCATTCACTGCACAGTGATATTCGGCGAAGCGACGCAAATCCTGACGGGAACGCGTCAACACGCGTTCGAGCGCCGGCAAGTCTCCCCGGCGGGCGTCATTCAGCAAAGCCTGGAAAATCGAATCCTGCACCGCACTCTCCTTGGTGGTCGCAATCTACGCGGCATCGCGTTTGCGTTTGTGCACAAAGAGTTACGACACGGGGGGAACGGTGCACAGATTCGGCTGGGTGACCTTTGAATTCAGGTTCCGTTTAGGAAAAGAAGGCAGCCAGTCCCTCTGCACGCGTGTCGGGCAACACAGCGTGGGGCAGGAAAGTAGGTGTATGGGGCCGATGGAGCTCGGGCTCAGCCGGTCGAGCTGGTCTCGTCGCGCTTCTCGCGCGGCGTCATCGGACCTTCGCCGTATTCCTGGAACCAGATGTTTTCGGCGATGTTGGTGGCGTGGTCGCCCACGCGTTCCAGATTCTTTGCCATGAACAGCAGATGGGTGCAAGGGGTGATTACCCGCGGGTCTTCCATCATGTAGGTCAATAGCTCCCGGAACAGGCCGGTGTACTGGGTGTCGATGTCGGCATCTTCGGCGCGGACCTGCTGGGCGGCGTCAATATCGCCGTCGCGGTAGGCCGCCAGCACCTTGCGGACCTGGTTCACCACCAAGCGTCCGAGGCTGCCCAGGCCGCGGGTGTGGGGCAGCGGTGGCGACAGGTTCAGCGCCATCGAACGTTTGGCGATGTTGGAAGCGTAGTCGCCGATGCGTTCGATGTCCGAAGCGATCCGCAGCGCCGCCAGGATCTCGCGCAGATCGCGCGCAAGCGGGCCGCGCAGCGCGAGCCTCATCGCGTCGTGGCTGACCTGCAGCTCCAGTGCATCGATCGCTTCATCGTTGGCGACGATGCGCTCGGCGGCCTTGCCGTCGCGGCGGTCGATCACGTCCAGCGCGGCTTCCAGCTGCGCGGCCGCCATTTCGCCCATCCGCAGGATCTCGTCCATCAGGATCCGGCGTTCTTCGTCGTGGCTCTTGACGATGTGGTTGTGCGGTTGGGTGTTCATGGGCTGGCTCTGAATGGGGAATGGGAAACTTGCCGCGTGAGTGCTTTCTGTAGAGCGGCCTTCGGGCCGCTGCTGCCTTTCGGTCGATGGTTCAGCGGCCTGAAGGCCGCTCTATATGGCTTTGATGATCAGCCGAACCGGCCGGTGATGTAGTCCTCGGTCTGCTGCTTCGAGGGCTTGGAGAAAATCTTTCCGGTGACGTCGTGCTCGATCAGATCGCCGAGATACATGAATGCGGTGTAGTCCGAGACGCGCGCGGCCTGCTGCATATTGTGGGTGACGATGGCGATGGTGTAGTTCTGCTTCAGCTCTTCGATCAGCTGCTCGATGCGGCTGGTCGAGATTGGATCCAGCGCCGAGGTCGGTTCGTCCAGCAGCAGCACGTCCGGGCGCAGAGCAACCGCACGCGCGATGCAGAGCCGCTGCTGCTGACCGCCGGACAGACCCAGTGCACTCTGGCCCAGCTTGTCCTTCACTTCTTCCCACAGCGCCGCTTGGCGCAAGGCTTCCTCGACGCGCACGGCCATATCCGCCTTGGACATGCGCTCATGATGGCGGATGCCGTAGGCGACGTTCTCGAAGATGGTCATCGGAAACGGCACCGGTTTCTGGAACACCATGCCGACTTTGCTGCGC
>JAYUIZ010000090.1:0-1078 GCA_043765595.1 Lysobacter sp.
CGCGCAGGCGCGCTCGATCCCGCGTCAGCCGCGTTGGCGAACCGGATGGTCGGCAATCCCTCCGATGCGGCCGTTCTCGAAATGACCCTGATCGGGCCGACGCTCGAACTGCCGCAGCCGGCGCGGATCGCGCTGTGCGGGGCCGCGACCGACGCGCGTTTCGAGGGCGCGCAGAACCGCGTTCACACCATCCCCAGCGGGCGCCCGGTCGATCTGCCCGCGGGCCTGCTACGGCTCGGCGCGATCCGCAGCGGTCTGCGCGCCTGGCTGGCAGTGGCCGGCGGCTTCGACGTGCCGCGTGTGCTCGGCAGCCGCAGCACCGATCTGCGCGGCGGCTTCGGTGGCCTGCTGGGACGCGCGCTGCGCAGCGGCGATGCGCTTCCGCTAGGGCCACAGCCGACGCTTGATCCTGTCGAACCGCAGGCGCCTGCATGGTGGATCGCGCTGGACACCGCGCCTGCGAACGGTTCGCCGATCCGCTTCGTGCCGGCCGGCGACATGCCGCGCATCGCCGATGCCGCGCACGCGCTGGCGATGCAGGATTGGCGCGTCGATCCACGCAGCGACCGCCAGGGACTGCGCTGCAGCGGCGCGCCCATCGTCGTAACGCTGCCGGAACGGATTTCGGCGCCGGTCGCGCCCGGCACGCTGCAATTGCCGCCCGACGGCCGGCCCATCGTGCTGCTGGCCGACGCGCAGACCGTCGGCGGTTATCCGCGGCTGGGCCATGTGATTTCCGTCGATCTTCCGCGGCTGGCGCAGCTGCGCGCTGGCGATGCGCTGCGATTTGAAGCGATCACTGCCGACGCCGCTGTCCTGCTGCGGCGCAAGCGTGACGCCGAGCTGGCACGCGCGCTGCTCGCGATCGACGACTGGCTGCGGCACGCATGAGCCGCGACGGATTTGCAGCCGGCCACGGCATTGCCTAGTGTAGTGCTTCAAAAATCGCGAACACTTTTGTACAGCCTCGCGACTTGCGTCGCTCCTACAAAGAGCCGGTCGCCTGTTGTGGGAGCGACGCAAGTCGCGAACATGTGTGGCATTGAAAATGGTTGAAACAGGGTGAAGCACTACACTA
>JAYUIZ010000091.1:0-9505 GCA_043765595.1 Lysobacter sp.
GGCTGAGATTGCCCGACAGCAGGTTCAACAGTTTGCCGCCAGCGAGATTGGAAGAGCCGCGCAGCTGGCGCAGGTACCAATGGCCGCGCGATTCGCCCACCACCGATTCTTTCGAGAATGTTTCCGCGTCCGCGGTGAAGTGGCCGCAGAAGATGATGATGTACGTCCAGAGGTTGCGCAGGACATTGGCGACGACGTTGCCCAGCAGCACCGGCAGGAAAAACGGGCCGGCGAGCAGCGGATACAACACATAGTCGCGCAACACCTGGCGACCCATCTTGCGCCCGACCGGACGAAAGGCTTCGCGCAGCTTGGCATTGGTCATCTTGCCGGCGAACCAGCGGCCCAAACGCAGATCCTGGATCGCAATTCCCCACTCGAACAACAGCGCAAAGATCACCGCGACCAGCGGCTGCGCGAGGTAGAACGGCTTCCAGCGCTGTTCCGGAAAAATACGCAGCAGTCCGTAGCCGATGTCGTCGTCCATGCCGCGGACATTGGTCCACGTGTGATGACGATAATTGTGGGTCTTGCGCCAGTTGTCGCCGGTGCCGGCGATATCCCATTCGTAGGTCTTGCCGTCGAGATGCGGGTCGCGCATCCAGTCGTACTGGCCGTGCATGACGTTATGGCCCAGCTCCATGTTCTCGAGGATCTTCGACACACCCAGCAGCAATGTGCCGACGACCAAGGCCGACAGCGGCGCGATGTGGATGAAGTCGCCCAGCAACCCGCCGCCGACCGCGCCGGCCCACAGCAGCAGGCGCCCCGTGAAGCCCGTCCAGCGCACACCGGCGACGACCGCACGGATGTAATCGGCATCGCGCTGGCCCAGCGTGGCGGCGGTACGTGCGCGTACGGCGTCGAGTTCGTGGCCGAAGCGTTCCAGTTCGTCGGGCGTCAGTGCGCGATTGGCGGCGTGTGTGGTCATGGTCGGGTCACAGGTCCAGGATGAGATCGCTGCCGGCGCTGTTCACGCACAGGCGCAGCGCGGACACCGGCTCGTGTTCGATGTCGCCGGTGTGCATATGCCGGGTGCTGCCGGCGCGTTTGCCGCAGGCACAGGTATTGCAGATGCCCATGCGGCAGCCGGAGGCCGGTTTCAGGCCTGCGTCTTCCAGTGCGGTGAGCAGGGACGTGCCGCGCGGGACATCGAGCGTGCGCCCGCTGTTCGCCAACGTGATCCGCACGTGCCCGAGGGCTTCACCCTCGTCAGCGAACACTACGCGCGGCGGCGGGGTGAAGGCTTCGGACTGGAACGCTTCGCACTGGATCAAAGCTGCGCGATCAGCGGCCAGCGCGCGCGCCGCGGCGACGAAACCGTCGGGGCCACATGCAAAGACGCGACGCTGATGCAGATCGGGTGCGAGCATCGACAGCGACTGCGCATCGATGCGGCCGTGGCGTACATCGTCGGCGTCGGCGTCGTTCGCGGCGTCGCTTGCGGCTGCATCGCGCGTCAGCACGAAGTCGACGCGAAAATTCGGCTGCCGCGCGGCCAATGCACGCAGTTCTTCGACAAAACACAGTTCGTCCCGGGTCCGCGCCCAATAAATCAGCGCCAGCGGCATCGGCATGCGCGATGCGGCCTGCGCGCGCACCATCGCCATCAGCGGGGTGATGCCGCTGCCAGCGGCGAGGAACAGCCACGCGCCTTCGGGCGTCTGCGGCAGGGTCATCTCGCCGAACGCCGGGCCCAGCGTGAGCACGTCGCCGATCTTCGCCGCATGGCACAGGTGCTGGCTGAGCTTGCCGCCTGGCATCGCTTTGACCGTGATCGCGATGCGGCCGTCGGCGCGCGGGGCGTCGCTGAGGCTGTAG
Source organism: Lysobacter sp. (assembly GCA_043765595.1). Lineage (GTDB taxonomy): Bacteria > Pseudomonadota > Gammaproteobacteria > Xanthomonadales > Xanthomonadaceae > Lysobacter_I. The sequence goes on from JAYUIZ010000091.1 coordinate 1,822, forward strand.
CTGCGGGTGACGCGGGTGCCGTCGATCTCGGCGCCGATATTCAGATGCTGGCCGGGCTGGAAGCCGCGCCAGTGACGGTTCGGCTGCAACAACAGGGTGAACGAATCCTTCGACTCAGCCCGGCGGGACACGATCCGCGCCAGCGGGCGATCCCAGGACCTGTTCGGCTGCAACCGGGACACCCAGAAATCGAAAGCATCTGGCGCCAGCAGGGTCCGCGCGATGCGCTGCAATAAAGGCCGCTTGAGCGGCCGACCGCCATGAGGACGGCTGAGCGGATTGGTCGGGGCGGAAGCGGGATGGGCGGCAGCATTCATGGACTGCACTATACAGATGAGAATACATTTGTCTATACATGTGTATATTTTCTGGCAAGGCTATGATGCCGTCCACTCAGCTCTTCTCTTCCGCGCCCGTGACCGAACAGCTCTCCGACGACAGCGCCGACCTTCATGCCGGACGCAAGACCGCGATCTCGCGGGACGACCTGCTTGCGGCGGCGCTGCGCCTGATCGGGCCGCACCGCAGCGTGTCCAGCCTGAGCCTGCGCGAGGTGGCGCGCGAGGCCGGCATCGCCCCGAACAGCTTCTATCGCCAGTTCCGCGACATGGACGAACTGGCGGTGGCGCTGATCGATTTGGCGGGACGCTCGCTGCGCAAGATCGTCGGCGCCGCCCGGCATCGCGCCGAGACCCAGCGCGGGATCGTCCGCGGCTCGGTCGAGACCTTCATGCAGCAGGTCCGCGCCGACGACAAACTGCTGCACGTGCTGCTGCGCGAAGGCACCGTGGGGTCGGACGCGTTCAAGCAGGCGGTCGACCGCGAGCTGACGTTCTTCGAGGACGAATTGCGCAGCGACTTGGTGCGGCTTGCGGCGGCGGAAGGCGCGGTCATGCACGAACCCGCGCTGGTGTCGAAGGCCATCACCCGCCTGGTATTCGCGATGGGCGCGATGGCGATGGACCTGCCGCCGGAACGCGACCGCGAGCTCATCGATCAGTTGGGCACGATGGTGACGATGATCATTTCCGGCGCGCGCGCGATTGCATTGAAATCGTCCTGATCGAAGACAGCGCCTCAACGCTTAGCTTCACTTCCGCCGCTGCATAAACAACCACGGCCACAGCTCGGGCGTCTGCGAATACGCCGGATCCCAGCTGTTGTGGTTCGCGTCCGGGAATTCGGTGTAACGCACGTCGCCGCCGATCGCTTTCAGTGCAGCTGAAATTTCCCGCGATTCGCGCGGCGGCACCACGTCGTCTTTCGCGCCGTGGAAAATCCACACTGGCACATGCTTCAGGCGCTGCGCCAACGCGGCAGGCGGATCGGCTTCGCCCTGCAGTGGCGTGACGACCAGATCCCGTTCTTCGCGCGGCGCGGTCAGTCCGCCGCACACCGGCGCCAGCGCCGCGAAGCGCTGCGGCTGCATCAGCGCGAGTTCCCAGGTGCCGTAACCACCCATCGACAGTCCGGTGAGATAGCTGCGGTCGCGGTCGCCGCCGAATTCTTGCGTGGCGGCATCCAGCGCGGCGAACGCGATCTCGGCAGCGACGCCGTTCCAGTCGCGGCCGTCGGGCGCCTGCGGAAACACAGCGATGGCCGGAAAGCTGTCGGCATGCGCGCGGATGTACGGGCCCAGCCCCACGCGCGTCGGTTTGTCGCCGTCGCTGCCGCGTTCGCCGGTGCCGTGGAGAAACAGGATCGTAGGCGCTGTGCCGCTGCGCGAGGTCCGCGCGGGCACGAATACTTGGTAGCGATACGCAGCGCCGTCGACGGTCACGCTGCGCTGGACGAATGCGCCGGAAGCTGATTCATTCTGGATCGTCGAACAGCCGGCCAGCGCTGCGGTCATCGTCATGACACCCGCGAACGCAAGGCCGCGGATCAGCGTACGAACACCCGGTAATCCCATGGCTTCAACTCCAGCACGGTCGACGCGTCGAGTGTCGCGGATTCGCGACTGAAATGCTCGCTGTAACGATCGTGGAAGAGCGTCTGCTCGAAGCGCACCGCCTGCGGCTGGGCGGACAGGTTGAAGACCGCAAACACTTTGCCGTTGGCGTCCTGGCGAACGAAACTGAGCACCTGCGCCGCTTTGTCGTTCGGCACGTGCACCATCATCGCGCCCCATTCGCCGTTCCACAGCGCGGTGGTTTTTTTCCGCAGTCGGATGAGGTCGGCATACAGCGCGCCGTTCGGATGCTCGCGCCACGCGATCGGATCCTTCTCGAAGAACTGCAGCCGACGCGGATTACCGGCTTCCTGGCCGTTGTAGATCAGCGGCATGCCCTCGCCTACGAACGACAGCACCATCGCCGCCGGCAAGGCGTCGCCGAACAGCTCGAACTCCGTACCTTCCCACGAATTCTTGTCGTGATTGCTGACGAACGTCATGCGCATCGCGCCGCGCGGGAAAAAAGCCTCGTTCCATGAATAATAAGTGTAGAGCTTGCCAACGTCGGCACTGCCGGCAGCGATGGCCTGCATCGCGGCTTCCCAACTCCAGGCATAAGTCGCATCGAAAGCTTCGGCATGCAGGTCGCGCGATTCCCATTCCGCCAGCATGAAGACTGGCTTGATCGCATCCAGTTCCTTACGCAGATTGTTCCAGAAATCCACCGGCACGAAACCCGCGACATCGCAGCGATAGCCGTCGATGCCGACCTCGCGCACCCAATAGGCCATCGCCTCGGTCATGTACTTGCGCAAGCCGGGCTGGCGATAATCGAGATTGATGATGTCCGACCAGTCCCACCACGGCGTAGGATGGAAATCGCCCTTCCAATCGCGCGCGTACCACTCGGGATGCTGTTCGACCAGCGGATTGTCCCAGGCGGTGTGATTCGCGATCCAGTCCAGGATCACGTACATACCCTGCGCATGCGCGGCGTCGACGAAATGCTTGAGATCCTCGAGGGTGCCGAATTCGGGATTCACGCCGTAATAGTCGCGCACCGAATACGGGCTGCCGAGCGTGCCCTTGCGGTTTTTCTCGCCGATCGGATGCACCGGCATCAGCCACAGAATGTCGACGCCGAGCTTCTTCAGCCGCGGCAATTCGCGTTCGGCCGCGCGGAACGTGCCTTCCGGTGTGAACTGCCGGGTATTGATCTGGTACAGCACCGCATGCTTCGACCACGCCGGATGCTTCAAGGTGATATAGGGCTTCGGCTGGTAGCGTTCGTCCACGGGCGGATTCATCGGATCTCCTGCCGTTGCGGCTTGGGTCGAAACGGCGAAAGCGGAAGCAGCGAGGCCGAGGGCCATCGCGAACAGGGCATGAAGGCGCATGAGAGGCTCCAGAGTCGTCCGCCGGGTGTACGCCAGCAGACACAGGTGGTCAACCGGAAAACGATTGCATCCTGTGGAGCGCGCCTACGAAAATCGGCGCTTGCATCGGCCACGTTCGATGCGATGCAGGACGACCGCACATGCCGCCCGATCCATCGTCGATCCAGCACCGGCACCGCGGACCCAGGCATGGTCCGGTATGCTTGCCTGACATCCAGCCGCATCGAGGAAAGCACCATGCGTCAGAGCCTTCTGCTGATCGTCAGCGCATCATTGGCACTCCTGTTGGCCGCGTGTCAAAAGGAACCAGCCGCATCGGTCGACGCACCCGTCAGCGAGCCGGCGGCAACCACCGCGCCGATCCAGTCCGCGCCAGCCCCTGTCACAGACACTGCCGATGCACCGGCCGCAGTTGCAGACACCGGCTTCAGCGTGGACAAGATAGCGGTCTCGACAGCAACATTGCCGCCGTTCCCGTTCTTCGATATTCCCGAAGGTCTGGTCGCAAAGGTCAAGGACGGCAAAACCACCGTCGACTTCGGCCGGCATTTCTTTCTTGCCGGAAAGAAGATGATTCCGGTCGAAGGCAAGCTTTATCACAACAGCATGACTCTGATCGCGCAGGACAAGAGTCGCGAATACACGCCTCTGGAATTCCATCGCAACTACGAGAATGCGGTTCTGGCCCTGGGCGGCGCGAAGATCAGCGAAACGCAGTTCACCCGCCCCATTGTCGATGAAGTCGGCGGCCTGCGCGAAGTCAACAAATACTGGCAGAGCGCACCGCCCACCAGCGGCTACGAGCACCACAGCTATCTGATCCGCACCGCCGACAGGGAATACTGGATCCATGTCGGAACCTCGGCCGCAGCCAAGACCGGGCACATCGTCGTTCTCGAGAAGAAAGCGATGACCCAATCGCTGGGCTTTCTCGATGCCGCCGCGATGAAGACCGCACTCGACACCGACGGCCGCGTCGCGCTTTACATCAATTTCGATACCGACAAGTCGACGCTGCGGCCCGACAGCCAGGCCGCGATTGCCGAAATCAGGGCGCTGCTCGATTCGAATGCGGATCTGAGGGTGTCGATCGAAGGCCATACCGACAACACCGGCAGCGCGGACCGCAACCGCCAGCTGTCCAGCGAACGGGCACGCAGCGTGCTGGACGCGCTGGTCGGTTTGGGCATCGCGCCTGCGCGGCTAAGCGCCAGGGGGTTCGGCCCGGACAAGCCGCTGGCGGACAATACCGATGAAGCGGGTCGCGCCAAGAATCGTCGGGTCGAACTTGTGAAGCTCTGAGCAAGCTGTCAGGGGATGGAAAACGCCGCGAAAGCGGCGTTTTTTGTGGGCTGTCATTGCCGAACGTACAGATTGTCATCCCGAATGGATGTGAGGGATCCGCTGTTCGCACATGGATAGTGCGACAAGCAGGTCCCTCCGCCCGCTACACGGTCGTTCGGGATGACATTTTTTTGCTGCGCGGGCGCTTGCGATATCGGATTTCGACATCGACTACTTACTTCAACAGCACCAGCGTCGCCAGGCCGAGGAAGCTAAGGAAACCGACGACATCCGTCACCGTGGTCAACACCACGCCGCCGGCCAGCGCGGGATCGACGTCCATCCGCTTCAGCGCCAGCGGCACCAGTACGCCGGCCAGCGCGGCGGCGACAAGATTGATGGCCATCGCACCGCCGATGACGAGTCCGAGTTTGTAGTCCTGGAACCACAGCGCGGCGACCACGCCGACCACGATCGCCCAGACCACGCCGTTGAGCAGGCCCACCAGCACTTCCTTGCTCAGCAGCGCGCGCAGATTGCCGTGCGCCACCTGGCCCAGCGCAAGGCCGCGCACCATCAGCGTCAGTGTCTGCGTGCCGGCCACGCCGCCCATGCTGGCGACGATGGGCATCAGCACCGCCAGCGCGACGATCTGCTGCAGCGTCGCCTCGAAGCGGCCGATCACCCACGACGCCAGAAACGCGGTCGCGAGATTGATGCCCAGCCAGATCGCGCGACGCTTGGCCGCGCGCGGCACCGGGCTGAACAGATCTTCGTCCTCGTCCAGACCCGCAGCGCCAAGCGCCTGATGCTCGGCCTGGTAACGGATGATATCGACCACGTCGTCGATGGTGATGCGGCCCAGCAGCACGTTGTTGTCGTCGACGATCGGCGCGCTGATCCAGTCGTAGTCGGAGAACATCCGCGCCACTTCGTCGGCGGATTCCTCCACGCCGATCGCCGGCTGTTCGTCGTCGACCAGTTGATTGACCGGCGTGCTGGCGTCGCAAGTCAGCAGCGACTGCAGCGCGATGCGACCGAGGTACTGATGGCGGCGGCTGACCACGTACAGATGATCGGTGTGCTCCGGCAACTCGCCGCGCAGGCGCAGATAGCGCAGCACCACGTCCACGGTGGTGTCGGCGCGCACCGTGACCACGTCCGGATTCATCAGCCGGCCGGCGGTGTCCTCGTCGTAGGACAGCACCTGCTCCAGACGCTCGCGGTTCTCGCGGTCCATCGACTTCAGGACTTCGTCGATCACCGTATCGGGCAGGTCTTCGACCAGATCTGCCAGATCGTCGATGTCGAGGTCCTCGACCGCAGCGACCAGTTCATCCTGGTCCATATCCGCGATCAGGCTTTCACGCACGTCCTCGCCGACGTGGACCAGCACCTCGCCGTCGTCCTCGGGATCGACCAGCCCCCAGACCACGCTGCGTTTGCCGGGCGGCAGGGATTCCAGCAGATTGCCGATCTCGGCCGGCGACAGCGTGTTGACCAGCCGCCGCACGGGACCCAGGCGGCCGCTGTCCAGCGCGTCGGATAGCAGACGCAGCTGACGCGCGGTCTTGTCGTGGCGGATGGTCTCGGCCATACACGGCGCTCCGGTGGCGGGTCATCGCACCGACGGGGCGCGACAGGGGTCAGGTATTCATGTCCGGATTATCGCCCGGCGAGGCGGGGATAGACACCCCTGCGACCCGGCGGGCATCGCCCGTCACCGGCATCCCGCGTCCTGCGCGCACCGCCCCACAAGCATATGCAGTGCGCTCGTGAAGGAAGGCAGGCAACGACCCTTGCGGCCGGCCCTCACAGTGGCAGACTATCGCGGCCGGTCACCGGGGGGTGTGACTGGCGCGAGGCGCTTAGTGCCCGCCGCGCTGCATGTCTTCTTGCCCCCCGAGCATGGATGAATCGGAGAAAACAGCATGATGTATCGCTGGGGCGACTACAACTTGGACCGCCAAGGCACTTTGCTGACGCGACAAGGGCAACAGATCGACGTATCACGGAAAGTTCTGGACTGCATCAGTCATCTGGTCGTACACCGCGAGCGCGTGGTGGGTTACGACGAACTCATTCTCAAGATCTGGGGCCACGAGAGCATCACCAATCACCAATTGTCGCAGGTGATCCTCGGGGCGCGACGCGCACTCGGCGACGATGGTCAGGCGCAGCGCCTCATCCGCACGATGCCGGGATTGGGCTATCGGTGGGTCGGCGAGGTGATTGAGGGCCATCGAACGGAGATTTCCGCATCGGCCCCGGCATGCGTTTCGGAACACAACAACGACGCGATTCCCACGTTTGCACCAACAACGGAACCTGAGGTCTCGCCAGTCGCATCAGTGTCAGTGCCAAGCGATGTGCCGACGGCACGCGTCGCTGCAAGATCGAATCGGAAAGTCATCATGCTCGGGCTCTTCCTTTTCGTTTGTGCGGGCACCTACTTCATGCTCTCCGGACCCGGCGTCGCCTCGAGGGTCGAACTTACCGCCGCGCCAGCGAACACGATCGTCGCGCTGAACGACGCATTGCGCGCCGGGAATTTCGAAGCAGTGCGCGAAGGACTCGCCACCCTGCCAGTGGAGCTGGCGGGCACGCCGGACGCGCGCATTCTGGAGATCGAACTGGATCTTTATCGTGGCCGATTGACGCGCGCGCTCGAAAAGTTGGAAGGTCAACTCTCGCGACCGGAAGCGATCGCAGACCCCATCCTGCAGGCCCGACTGATTATTCTCAAGGGTCGGCTGATCGGCAGGATGGACGGCACACCCGGGGAAATGCTGACCCTTGCGCAGTCCGCCCTCGACCTGCTCGACTCGGCCGGAAACAGCGTACCGTCGGAAATCCGCGCCCAGGCTCTGGAAAGGCGCGCCTCCGCGCTGATCCTGAGCAACCGGCTGGATGATGCGCTTCGCGATCTGGCGCTCACGAACGATCTGTACAAACTCAATGGGGATGTCGATCGCGCCATCAACGTGAAGTCCAGTATCGCGCGCGTCTGGATGCGCATGGGGCGCCTGCAGGATGCGCTGAACGAATCGCGCGAAGCGGCCGAAGTCTATCGTCGAACAAATGATCGTCTACGCGAGATATTCGCGTA
>JAYUIZ010000092.1:0-1075 GCA_043765595.1 Lysobacter sp.
GCGGAGCTGCGCTTCGCTCTACGGGCAGGATGGCTCAGAGTTTCTGCAGCCGCTCGATCGCGGCATCAAGGGTGGCATCGTTCTTGGCGAAACACAGCCGCGCCAGACGCTGGCCAACCGGCGGCGCCTCGTAGAACGGCGACAGTGGAATCGCGGTGACGCCCTTCTCGATGGTGAGCCAGCGGCAGAATTCAAGATCGTCCAGCCCGCTCACCGCGGAATAGTTCACCAGTTGGAAATAACCGCCCGGCACCGGCAGCGGCAGGAGTTTCGTGGTCGACAGTTGTTCGCGGAAGCGGTCGCGCTTGGCCTGGTAGAACGCGCCGAGCTGCTCGTAGTGCTCCGGTTCGGCTTCGATCATCGCCGCGAACGCGTGCTGCGCCGGGTGGAAAGTGCAGAACACGTTGTACTGGTGCACTTTGCGGAATTCGGCGCTCAGGGCGGGCGGCGCGATGCAGTAGCCGACCTTCCAGCCGGTGCAGTGATAAGTCTTGCCGAAACTGGAGATCACAAACGCGCGCTCGCGCAGTTCCGGGTACTGCAGTGCGGACTGGTGGCGGGCACCGTCGAAGACGATGTGCTCGTAGACCTCGTCCGACAGCAGCCAGATGCCGGTGTCGTGCAGGATGTCAGCGACGATGGCCATGTCTTCCGCGCCCAGCATCGCGCCGGACGGATTGTGCGGGCTGTTGATCATCAGCATCTGCGTCTTCGGACCGATGGCGTCGCGGACGCGCTGCCAGTCGGGCGCAAACGTCTGCGGGTCGAGCGGAATATGCACGGCGCGCGCGCCCGCCAGTTCGATCGCCGGTTCGTAGCAGTCGTAGCAGGGATCGAGAACGATGACTTCCTCGCCCGCGCGCACTACCGCGTGGATGGCGTTGAAGATCGCCTCCGTGGCGCCGCTGGTGACGGTGATCTCGCTGTCCGCATCGGGCGATACGCCGTAGACGCGGGCGGTCTTGTCGGCGATGGCGCGGCGCAGCGCAGGAATGCCGGTCATCATCGAATACTGGTTGTGGCCGGCGCGCATGGCCTTGTCGAGTTCGTCGACCAGCCGCGCTGGCACCGGGAA
>JAYUIZ010000093.1:0-1073 GCA_043765595.1 Lysobacter sp.
GATGCTTTGCTGGCCACCGAGACGGATGCCAGCGCCGAACGCCTGTCCGCTTTCGAGGTGGTGATCAAATCGCCGGGCATCAGTCTCTACCGGCCGGAAGCGCTTGCGGCTGCCGAACGTGGCACGCGTTTCATCGGTGGCACCACGCTGTGGTTTGCCGAACACCCCGCCGCGCGCACGATTTGCGTCACCGGGACCAAGGGCAAGAGCACCACCTCGGCGCTGCTCGCGCACCTGCTGCGCGCGGGCGGCCACCGCACTGCGCTGTGCGGCAACATCGGTCTGCCGCTGCTGGAATTGCTGGATGAGGGCCGGCTCGACCTCGGGCGGCCGGGCGATGCGCCGCCTCCGGAATTCTGGGTGATCGAACTGTCGAGCTACCAGACCCGCGATGTCGCTGCGTCCGGAGTGTCGCCGGAGATCGCGGTCGCGACCAATATTTTCCCCGAGCACCTCGATTGGCACGGCAGCGAAGCGCGATACATCGACGACAAGCTTGCGCTGCTCACCGCTGCGAAGCCGCGCATCGCGATCGTCAACGGCGACGACCGCACGCTCGCTGCGCTGACCTTGCCGGACAGCGAAGTGCGCTTCTTCGGCGGAACCGACGGCTGGCATCTGCGCGGCGATGTCGTCTATCGCGGCGATCGCGCAGTGTTCGACACGAAGGATGTACCGCTGCCCGGACGCCACAATCGCGGCAATCTGTGCGCGGTGCTTGCGGCGATCGAAGCACTGGGTCTTGATGCCGAGGCATTGGCCCCGCATGCAGCAACATTCCAGCCGCTCCCGCACCGGCTGCAGACGCTGGGCGTGCGCGACGGCCTTACTTTCGTCAACGATTCGATCAGCACCACGCCGCACGCCACGCTCGCGGCGCTGGACTGCTTCCGCTCGCGTCGCGTCGCCCTGCTGATAGGCGGCCACGACCGCGGTATCGATTGGGCGGATTTCGCGGAGGCCATGCGCCAGCACGCGCCCGTTGCCATCGTCACCTTGGGCCAGAACGGCCCGAAGATCCACGCGCTGTTGGCGCCACTGGCGAAGGCAATGGGCTACTCGCTGGCCGAAGC
>JAYUIZ010000094.1:0-9461 GCA_043765595.1 Lysobacter sp.
CCCGGCCGTTCGCGGCGTTCGAGGATCCACGGCCGGAGGGACGCCTCAGCCTGAGCGAACGTTCGCGCTGCGAAGTGCCGGACGCGCCTGTTGATCGGCCGAACTGGTGCGATTATCCGCACGAAGTGCGCGCATTCATCGACCAGCGCGACAGCTGCGATCATTTCCGCGGCGAACCCTGGCCGGAAGGCGATTCGACCTATGACCATGAGCGTCGACGCGACCTGACGGCCGCGATGAAATCCGCGTGCACAGGAACCGATGCGCAACTGCTCGCACTGCGGGCGAAGTATCGGAATGACGCGGTCGTCGCCGCGGCACTCGCGGCGTTCGAGAACGAAATCGAGCCCTGAGCGCGACGCTCAGTCGCGCGCCATCCACTTGCGCGCCATCCGCGCGATCGAAGGATCCATCGTCGGATCTTCGAGCAGTCCCGCGATGCCGCGCCACGCCAGCGCGTGCGACTCGCCGCTGACCGTGAAGTCCTCGCTGCCGGTCGCGCGCACCACATAGCGCACGTCGTAATGCCAGTGCCCGGGCACATCGCCGCGCTCGGGGATCCAGTGCCGGTCCAGATCGAAGATCTGCGGCGAGACCACTAGGTCAACCAGCCCCGATTCTTCTTCCGCCTCGCGCAGGGCGACCGCGGCCAGATCGCGGTCGCCGTCGGCATGCCCGCCCAGCTGCAGCCAGCGGTCGAGCTTGCGGTGATGGGTCATCAGCAGACGTTCGCCAGCGCCATCCACCAGCCAGGCCGACGCGGTGCAATGCCCGGCAAGACGCTCGCGGGTGAACGGGTCCCCGCTTTCACGGGCGGCGAAGAGGGCAACGAATTCGGCCACGGCCCCCGACTCCTGCGGCCAGCGCGCGGCGTAGCCGGACAAATGCCCCAACAACAGCGTGTCGGCAGGATCCTCTGGGACTGCTGGCAGCACCGGGGCGGTCGACGACATGACAGGGCTCGCAGACGAAAAGGGGCGTCATTATCGCCCCGGCCATCGGCTTGCGCCTGCTCGTCCCGGCGGAGTAAGGTGCCGGGCCGGTCAGGCTGCGTTGTGGAAACGCCCGACGGCACGGGTCCGGCAAGATGCCGCACAGCCACACACGCATCTGCGCGCCCACCACCACACGCGCAGTACCACTGACGGGGATAGATTGATGGCGACCGCTCCGAAACAAGATTTGCTTGCGCGGATGTTGCTCCGCAAGAGCGTCGAACAGGTCCAGCGGGAAACCGAGACCAGCAAGCTCAAACGCACGCTCGGCCCATGGAACCTGGTATTCCTTGGGATCGGCTGCATCATCGGTGCCGGCATCTTCGTGCGTACCGGCAACGCCGCGGCGCTGCATGCCGGCCCCGCGGTGCTGCTGTCGTTCCTGGTGGCCGGCATCGTCTGCGCGCTCGCCGGTCTGTGCTATGCCGAACTGTCGTCCACCCTGCCCGTCTCCGGCTCGGCCTACACCTACAGCTACACCACCATCGGCGAGTTCGCCGCCTGGATCATGGGCGGACTGCTGCTGCTTGAATACGGACTGGCGGCCTCGGTGGTCGCGGTCGGCTGGTCGGGCTACATGGTCAGCCTGCTGGGCGACTATGGACTGGTCATACCGCCTGAACTCACCGGACCGTACGGTCATGCGCTGATACGCGACGGCGTGGCAGTGCTTGCCCCCGACGGCACCGCAATGACCACGCTGTTCAACCTGCCGGCGTTTCTGATCTGCATCGCGCTGGCGGGCCTGCTGGTGGTGGGCGTGTCCGAAAGCGCCAAGGTCAACAACGTCATCGTCGCGATCAAGATGACGGTGATCATCGCGTTCATCGTGATCGTCGGCTGGTACGTCATCCAGCATTACGACACGCTGAAATCGAACTGGGACCCCTTCATCCCCGAACCGACCGGCGAGAAAGGCGAGTTCGGCTGGGGCGGCATCCTGCGCGCCGCATCGATCGTCTTCTTCGCATACATCGGCTTCGAGGCCGTCTCAACCGCTGGTCAGGAAGCGAAAAATCCGAAGCGCGACATGCCCATCGGCATCATCGGCTCGCTGGTGGTATGCACCGTGCTGTACATCCTTGTGTCCATCGTGATGACGCTGATGGTCAACTACAAACTGCTCAACGTGCCCGATCCGGTGGCCGTCGCCGTCGATGCGCTGGGCCCGCAGTGGGGCTGGTTCGCCAAGACCGTCAAGGTGGGTGCCATCATCGGCCTGACCTCGGTAATCCTGGTGCTGATGTACGGCCAGACCCGCATCTTCTACACCATGGCCCGCGACGGGCTGCTACCCAAAGTGTTCGCCACCGTGCATCCGAAGTTCCAGACCCCGTGGGTCAACACCATTGTGGTCGGCCTGATCACCGCAGTGGCGGCTGCGTTTTTCGACATTAATACTCTGGGCGACATGACCTCGGTCGGCACGCTGGCCGCTTTCGGTATCGTGTGTATGTCGGTGATCTGGTTGCGCAGGTCGCATCCGGAAATTCCGCGCGGCTTCAAAGTCCCGCTGTATCCGGTGCTGCCGGCGTTTGGCATCGTGGCTTGCTTCGCGCTGATCTTCACCGTCGAAACCCGTGTGCTGATTTTCTTCGTCTGGTACTTGTTGGCGGCGATCGTCATGTATTTCGTTTACGGGCTGCGCAACTCCCGGCTGCAGAAAGGTTTAGAGCAGCACGAGTGAGTAGCGTCTGAAAGCCACACGCCGGGTCTGCATCCGGCGTGGGCACATGACACGGAAACGGCGCGGGCAACCGCGCCGTTTTTCGTTGCCGGCAGCGTGGGCAGCTCACATGATGTCGATCACATCATGTCGATCACGACACATCGATCACCTCAAGATGGTCCCGGCGAAGCGCTCCGGCGCAATGCAATATCCGGATCCGCACCATGACGACTCGCGCGCGGCGTAGGCCCGGACGATCGACGGTCTTGCATATCCGCTCATGCCCGCTAGGCCACGCGCGCAGCGCCCATACACGACAACGGCGCGGAATCCCGCGCCGTTGTCGTGTTCACGCCGGGTGAGTGGCCGGGTGAGTGGCTTAGCGCAGCTCACCCGAGCGGCGGCGCGCCTGATAACTCTCCAGCTCGCGCTTGACCACCGGCATCAGCATGTACACACCGATCAGATTCGGGATGGCCATGATGAACAGCAGCGCGTCGGCGATGTCGACGATGCTGCCGAGATTCATCGTGCAGCCCACCACGGCCATCGACAGGAAGAAGAACTTGAAGCCGTACAGCACCACCTTCGACTCATTGGCCAGATAGCTGGCGGCCTTCGCACCGTAATAAGCCCAAGTGATGATGGTCGAGAACGCGAACAGGAACACCACGACCGTGAGCAGATAGGGGAACCACCACACCACCGAAGCGAACGCCTGCGAGGTCAGCTGCACGCCCTGCGCGGTGCCGCTGAGGGCCGACCCCTGCAGCGCCGCCAGCTCGCCGGAGACAATGATGACCAGCGCGGTCATCGTGCAGATCACGACGGTATCGATGAAAGGCTCCCATAGTGCGACGAAGCCCTCGGTCACCGGCTCGTTGGTGCGCACTGTGGAGTGCGCGATCGCCGCAGAGCCCAACCCGGCTTCGTTGGAGAACGCCGCGCGGCGGAAGCCCTGGATCAACGCCCCGATCACCCCGCCGGTCACGCCCTCGGCGGTGAACGCGCCGTCGAAGATGGCCACGAATGCGGCCGGCACCTGATCCAGATGCACGCCGATCACCACCAGACAGCCCAGCACGTACATGGCTGCCATCGCCGGCACCAGCTTGGAGGTCACGCTGCCGATCCGTTTGATGCCGCCGATCACCACCAGGCCGGCCAGCACCGCAATGACGATGCCGAACAGCCAGCCGCGGCCGGCCAGTGGCCCGGCATCGCCGCCGGTGACCGCCAGAAACTGCGCATAGGCCTGATTGGCCTGGAACATCGAACCGGCGCCGATCGCGCCAAACATGGTGCAGACCGCGAACACCGTGGCCAGCACCTTGCCGAAGCCCTTGAGGCCCGGATAGTTCTCGGCGATACCGCGGCTGAGGTAATACATGGGGCCGCCGGACACCGTGCCGTCGGCTTTCACCAGACGGTATTTCACGCCCAGGGTGCATTCGACAAATTTGGTCGACATGCCCAGCAGGCCGGCCAGAATCATCCAGAAGGTCGCCCCCGCGCCGCCGATGCTGACCGCAACCGCCACACCGGCGATATTGCCCAACCCCACCGTGCCGGACACCGCCGATGTCAGCGCCTGGAAATGGCTGACTTCGCCGGCACTATTGGGGTCCGAATAATCGCCGCGGATCAGCTTGAAACCGTGGACGAAGCCGCGGATGTTGATGAAGCGGAAGTAGAGCGTGAAGACCAGACCCGCGAGGATCAGCCAGCCCAGGATCAATGGGAACATCACCGGCGCCTCGTCGGTGCCACCCACCCGCACCGCAAAGAAGATGGCGCCGGACACCGCATCGGCCACCGGCTTCACCATCGCGTCGATGCGCTGGTCGAGCGTGAGTGCCGGCGTTTCGGCCATTGTCGCAGGGCTGGTGGCAACGGCATCCTGCGCATGGACGCCCATACCGGCGACCAGCCACAGCAGGCCGATCAGAACAAAACGAATCAGCATCGGACAAGCTCCTCCCAAGTCAGACCGCAGTCTACAGAAGGCGGGCGTTAGGGGGCGAGGCGATGAATCAGGGCTTCCGGGCAGCGGCAGCGCCGCACCGCTGAAGGGCGCAGACATCCCGAAACATTGGCGAATGGGGCTTTTTGAGGCACAAAAAAACGGCGCGGAAACCGCGCCGTTGGGTGAGCCCGCGACTTCGCCCGCGGATCAGAGCTTCTTCGCCCAAGCGCTGCACCAGCCTTTGCCGACCACACTGTTCTTGGGGAACAAGGTGCAGGGGCCGGTGGCCGCGCCCTTGGCGGCCTTGTAGAAGTTGCAGTTGATGCAGTTGCTGCCGGGCTTGAACGCCGCGTGTTTCACTTTGGCGGCGTCTTCGGCGTAGGCCAGCGCTTTGGCGGTGGGATCGGTGAGGAGGAGTTTGGGCAAGGGCTTGGCGGCGGCGGCTGGCGCCGGCGCGGCCGCACTGGCGCCCAGCGAACTCAGGGCCAGCGGTGTGGCGGCCGCAGCGACCACGGCAATGGTCAGGAAGCGGCGACGGGAAGCGTCATGAGACATGGGGATGCACCGTATTGAGGAGGAGGAGGAGGCAAAAGCGAGTATCAGGCGACGCTGGAGCCGCGTCTTTGCGCTGGATCAAGCCGCGTAATCGTCAAGTCCTGCGGCTGGACTGCGCGCATGCTGGCACAGGGATTTTCCGCATGTTCGAACAAGACTTGTTCGCATCGCTGACAGGCGCGTCGATGTCTTCCGCTACACTTTCCGCCATGAACACAGCCCCCTACGACACCGACCGGCTGCGGGTGCTGGCCGACGAACTCATCGCCAACATCCGCGAGCTGGCCGTCGCCGGCTGGACGCCGGCCACCAGCAGCAATTTCTCGCAGCGCCTGGATGACCGCCACGCCGCGATCACCGTCTCCGGCCGCGACAAGGGCCGGCTGAATCGCGACGACATCATGGTGGTCGACTTCGACGGTCGCGCGGTCGGCAGCGACCACCGCCCGTCCGCCGAAACCCTACTCCACACCCAGCTCTACCGGCGGTTCCCGGAGATCGGCTGCGTGCTGCACACCCATTCGCACAACCAGACCGTCGCCTCGCGCTTGTATGGCGATGCCGGTCAGGTGCATCTGGAAGGGTATGAACTATTGAAGGCGTTCGCCGGCAACCACACCCACGAAGCCGCAGTCAGTCTGCCGGTACTGCCCAATACCCAAGACATGCCGGCGCTGGCGGCGCAGGTCGAAACCCTGCTCGACGCCGGCCCGATGTGGGGCTATCTGATCGACGGCCACGGCCTGTACGCCTGGGGCCGGACGATGGCCGAGGCGCGGCGGCATCTGGATGCGTTCGAGTTCCTGCTGGGCTGCGAACTGGACCTGCGCCGCCTGCGCAATTGATCCGCACCCGGTAGGAGGGGCTTCAGCCCCGAGCTCCGCGCCGTTGTTGTTGTTGTTGTAGGAGGGGCTTCAGCCCCGAGCTTTGCGGAGGGAAGAGCTCGGGGCTGAAGCCCCTCCTACAACGGCACGGCCGCCAGCAACACATCACGCCCGCGACAACGTTGATCCCCACCCCGCCCAGCCCCACTATTCACCGACCCACGTCACCGCCCTGGATCGCCCCATGAGCCGCTTGCGCATCTTCGCCGACGACCGCCCCGACGCCCCGCTGTCGGTCACCCACGACCACGCGGCCATCGCCGACGCGCTGTCGGCGATCCGCGTCGATTTCGAACAGTGGCAGACGGCGCAATCCATCCAGCCCGGCGACCCGGCCGAGTCGATCATTGCCGCCTACCAGGCCGATATCGACCGGATCAGCGCCGAACGCGGCTTCACCACCATCGATGTGGTCAGCATCGCGCCGGACAACCCGAACCGCGAGGCGATGCGCGCCAAGTTTCTCGACGAGCACCTGCACAAGGAAGACGAGGTGCGCTTCTTCGTCGCCGGCTCCGGGCTGTTCAGCCTGCACGTCGACGGCAAGGTCTACGAAGTGCTGTGCGAAGCCGGTGATTTGATCTCGGTACCCGACTCCACCACCCACTGGTTCGACATGGGCCCAGAACCCAGCTTCGTCGCGATCCGCTTCTTCCAGCAGCCCGACGGCTGGGTCGGTCATTTCACCGGCACGGATATCGCGCAGCGGTTTCCGCGGCATGAAGCCAGGCAAACCGCATAAACGCGAACCATTAAAAATGCCTCTTTTCCTACCTGCCACCGCCCCCAAAAATAGTCGCGTAATGATTTTTGTAGATGGTGAGAATCTCGCCATTCGATACAAATCAGAACTTGAAGGGAATCAACCTCATAGCCATGTTAAATATGCACCAGACGTGTATGTTTGGTCGCCTTATATAAGCCGCATCCATGGGCCGGAAAACTATATTCGTCGCTACTATTACACCAGCACACCCGGCGATAAAGGACAGATAGAAAAAACCGAAAATGAGCTATTAAAAACCGGAATAGATGCCCCCAGAATATTCCATAAAACGAAGGGAACTCGCTCAAAAGGAGTAGACATAAAGCTCGCAACTGAGATGCTCACGCATGCTCACCGCAAGAATTATGACATCGCAGTTTTAGTTTCCGGAGATGGGGACTATGTTCCACTCGTTGAGGCAGTACAGAATGAAGGTCGTCAAGTTGTTTTATGGGCGCTCAAGAGCGGACTCAACCCAGCTCTAAGAAAAACTTGCGATCACTATTGGGACATAGGCGAAGCTCTTTTCCGCCAAGAAGACCCTGCATTTCGCGAAATTTATTACTGAATCCTCAGCACCCAATGCAAATCAATCACATAAACTGAAATTGACTAATGCTCCTTCTCATCCTCACCGACATCGAAGGCACCACCAGCAGCATCTCGTTCGTGAAGGACGTGCTGTTCCCGTACGCACGCGATGCGCTGCCGGCGTTCGTGCGCGAGCACGGCGCGCGCGCGGACGTGCGTCATTGGCTGGACGCAGTCGCCATTGAGCACGGCGCGGTGTGCAGCGATGATGTCATCGTCGAAATCCTGCAGGGCATGATCGACGAAGACCGCAAACACACTGCGCTCAAAGCGCTGCAGGGCATGATCTGGGGCGAGGGCTACAGCAGCGCCGATTTCACCGCGCACATTTATCCGGATGCCGCGGCGAAGCTGCGCGATTGGCACGCAGCCGGCTACCCGCTGGCGGTGTATTCGTCGGGCTCGGTGCCGGCGCAGAAACTGTTCTTCGGCCATACCGATGCCGGCAACCTCACCGCGCTGTTCGACGGCTGGTTCGATACCGAGGTCGGGCACAAGCGCGATGTCGACAGCTACCGCACCATCGCGCGCCGGCTGGAACGCGACGCGGGCCAGATCGTATTCCTGTCGGACGTGGTGGAAGAACTCGACGCCGCGCGCGACGCCGGCATGCGCACCGTATTGATCGACCGGCTTGAAGATTATCCGCAGCCGCGCCTCGGCGACGCCGCGCACGGCCATCCGCGCGTCGAAAGCTTCGACCAGTTTCATCCCGATCAGCTTCATCCCGACCAGCCTGATCCCGACCTGATCGACAACCCGGAGTCTTCGACACCCTCATGAACCGCCTGCTGCAGTTGCTGTGTTGCCTGCTGGCGCTGATCGGCGCCACGGGATCGGTCGCGGCCCGCGGCCTGACCGACCCCGCGCTGCGCGAACGTCAGCGTACGTTGGTGGACGCCGCAGTCGCCGGGCTCGCGCCGCAGCGTCCCGGCCAACCGGATCTGTACGTCGTCGGCTTCGGCGGTGACAGCAGCGAGGACGTGTTCCGCAACGAGACCGTGTATCTCGACACGCTGATGTCGCAGCGCTTCGGCGCGCGCGGGCGCGTGGTCACGCTGATCAATCACAGCGACAGCCTGATCCGCACGCCGCGTCCGCTGGCCACCTTGGACAACCTGCGCGCGGTGCTGGCCGGCGTCGGCAAAACCATGGATCGCGACCAGGACGTGCTGCTGATGTTCATGACCATGCACGGCACGCCGCAGCATCAACTCTTCGTGCAGCTGGCGCCGGTGTATTTCGATCTGATCGATCCCGGCCAGTTGCGCAAGGCGCTGGACGATGCCGGCATCCGCAACCGCGTGTTGGTGATTTCGGCCTGTTATTCCGGCGGTTTCGTGCCGGCGCTGAAGAGCAACGACACCCTGATCCTCACCGCCGCGCACCGCAACCGGCCATCGTTCGGCTGCGGCCCCGATTCGGACGCCACCTACTTCGGCCGCGCGTGGCTGGTGGACGGCTTGAACGAGACCACCGATTTCGTCGCAGCGTTCGAGACCGCGAAGACGCGCATCGCCGAACGCGAAAAAACCGAAGGCTTCCGGCCTTCGCGGCCGCAGATCTCGGTCGGCAAGCAGATCCTGCCGCGCCTGCAGGCGTGGCAGTCGCAGCTGGTGCCGGGGCCGAAAGTGGCGTATGCCCTGCCCGCGCCGCCGGCGCCCGCGATCAACGTTGCCGCGCCCCCGAAACCGGAAGCCGGGAAGGCGTCGAAACCCAAGAAGAGAAAACCCGAATGACCCGTCGCCCCGGCGTAGGCCGGGGCCCAGCTTTTTCCGGACATCATCGTTGAAGGGTGGATCCCGGCTGTCGCCGGCTGGCTGTCGCCGGGATGACGGCTACAGATGATTCAGGCTTTTTCGGACGACATCTTAACGTTATCGCCGCACGGTCCGTGATGGAAGACCTTAGAACCTGCTCAAAATCTCGCAACCCACGAACGCCGATGGATGACAAGCAGGTTCCGGATACGGAATGTTGAACAGCATTTGTAGGCTGGGCTGAGCGTAGCGAAGCCCGGCATTTGGCGGCGGCT
>JAYUIZ010000095.1:0-1070 GCA_043765595.1 Lysobacter sp.
CCGTGACTCGCGAGTCGTCGAAGTAGCGGATCTGGCCGATGCTGGCCGCCAGTCGCTCCAAACCGTCGGCCTCGCGAATGAAGCGGGTGGAGACGGCCAAGGTGAGCTGGTTGCCGTCGGCCTGACGGTCGGCGCCGGAATAGCGGTTGTCGCGGAACAATTGGCCCCAGCCGAAGGTGAGCGGGCGGGTGTCGAACAGCGGGATGCCGGACTGGTCGCGGTACGGTGCGTTGTAATAGAAAATCCGCGGCTCAAGCGTATTGAGGTAGGCCTCGTCGCCCCAGCGCATCTCACGGTCGAAATACAGTCCGGCGTCCAGCGTGGTCACCGGCAGGCTGCGGGTGGGGCTGCTGTCGCGGAATTGCTGGATCAGCGGCGCGAGCACCAGGGGATCGTTGGCATCAAGGCCGTTGCGCTGGGCGTAGGTGATGGCGCGGTCGCTGGCGTCGCCGCCAAGCTGGTAGCCGGTATAGCGCCACGCCAACGTGGGCTTGATGAACCAGCTGTCGCCTTCCAGCGGCAGGCTGAGGAAAGGCCGCAGGTCGACGCGGCTGCCGTCGGAAAACTGGTCGTGATCGAAACGCACGATTTCGGCGTCGATGCCGGCGGTCAGTGACTTCGCAAACTCGCGTTCCCAGCGCACATGCCCACGTGGCAGGCGGTTGAACGGTAGGTTGGCGTCGCCCAGGGTGTAGTCAGCCAGCTGCGAGTGGTCGGCCATGATCGTGGCCTCCCAGTTGCGGCCGCGGCCGTACAGGCCGATGTCGCTGGTCACGAAAGATGCCGCGCCGCCGCTGAGGGTATTGCTGGCGTCGTCCAGGAAGCGGGTGTCGCTGATCCAGGCGATGTTGCTGCGCGCCTGCCAGTGCGGGCCGAAGCCCTGCACGCCGTTGAAGCGCAGGTAGCCGCGGTTATCTTTGCGGCGGTTCTCTTCCGGCACCCCGTCGGCGATTTCGTCTTCGCGCCCGCGGTCGGTCAATTTGTCGGACGGCAGGAACGCGGCGTCCAGCACGCCGTTGCCGGTCTCGGTGAGATAGCGGAACTGGCCGCCCAGCTGCAGGCCGCGCTTG
>JAYUIZ010000096.1:0-1070 GCA_043765595.1 Lysobacter sp.
CTGCAGCTGGAACGGAATGGTCGCGGCCATGGTCGCCTTCACCGCATTGGCCAGCACCGTCTGCGGGTCGCCACCGACGCCCTGCGCCACCGCCAGACCGGTCTTCGCGGCCAGGCCCAGCGCCACCTTGTACGACGCATCGAACTGCGCGCGGGGCTTGTTATCGAGCAGATTCTCGTTCTGCGTCGGCGAAGCCGTGGCGCAGGATTGCGGTAACCCGGTCGGATTCAGCGGCACATGATACGTGCCGTCCTTGGGCGCCGCGCTCACCGTGCCGTGCGCGGGAATCGGCACGGAACCACCGGGGCCGATCAGCGCCTGCGGCGTCACCGCAGCGCCGGGCGCGGCCGGCATCAGCGCGCGCGGCAGTGCCGGATAGGTGGCGATGTCGTGCGGATTGGTGAACGAACACACCGCGAAGAACGGCGGCGGCGTAGGCACGAAGCTATTGTTGGGATGATGATCGCCCGCGGTGCTGCTGGCGCGCGAATACGGCACGCCCAGACCGCGGCGGCGCAGGAATGCACACGCCAGATCGGCGAACTGGTAATCGCGATACACGCCCATGTTGTTGGTGAGCGAACCGTGCGGCTCCGGCCATGACAGTTCCCAATCGCCGAAGCCGTACGCCTGCAGCGTGTGCTCCGGCGGATCGCTGACGTGCCATTTGCCGAAGTAGTGCGTGGAATAGCCCAGTTCGCGGAAATAATCGCCAGCGGTGGGCGCGCCGTCCGCGTGCAGCCAGGGGAAATTGGACGCGTCGCCGTTCTTGAACAGGCCGTCGGTCTGGGTCACGCCGCTGCGCGGCCCGTACTGCCCGGTCATGATGCTGGCGCGGCTGGGGATGCACGCCGACTCGGCGATGGTGTGATCGGTGAACACCGTCGCGTACTCGCGCAGCTTGCAGAAGCCCGGATAGTGTTTCGCATATTCGTTGCCTTCGAGGCTGCCGACGAACGAGAGAATCTTCTTGATATCGTTGGCGAAGCCGGCGTCGCCGTAACCCGCGCTGGGGTAGTACAGCTGATCGACCATGATCATCAGGATGTTGGGGCGGGTGTCGCGTTGGG
>JAYUIZ010000097.1:0-3148 GCA_043765595.1 Lysobacter sp.
GTCAGTCCGCTGCTTTCGATAAAAATAAAGCAGCGGACTGACGTCCGCTCTACGGGATGAATTGAAGCAGAGCGGGCTGACGTCCGCTCTACGGGATGAAAATACATTCTGTGTGCTTGCCGCTGAGCGAGCCCGCGCGCACAGCGCGCCATCAGCGTATCTCGTCGCAGTTGCCGTAGATCCGCAGCAGATCGGGCAATGTCTTACCGGGTTCATCGCGGAAACGTTCTTCCACCAGCTCGATCAGACGGATGCGATCGACGCGAAAATTGCGGAAGTCCTGGCGCGTCTCGCACCACGCGGCCAGCGTCCACACATTTCCCCAATAGAAACAACCCAGCGGCCGCACCAAACGCAGGCTCGCCTCGTCCTTCAGATCGAGATAATCCAGCCGGACTTTGCTCTTGCGCTCAGTGGCGTGGCGCAACTGCTGCAGACGGTCGCGGGTTTCGGCGTCCGGTCCGGCAGATGGCGCATACACCGCCAGACTCTCGGCGACGGCACGCTCGGCGCTGGGCAATACGGTCAGGATCTTCGCCAGCGCATCCTCCGCGCGTCGCGCCAGTCCGGTATCGATGCGCGCTTGGGCGATGCGCACGCAGGCTACCAGCGCCTGCGCTTCCGCGGTATCGAACATCAGCGGCGGCAGATCGAAGCCGCGACGCATCCGATACCCCACGCCGGCTTCGCCTTCGATCGGCACGCCCTGCGCCTGCAGCGCGGCGATATCGCGATAGATCGAACGCTGCGAGATCTCCAGGCGCTCGGCCAGGTGCGCGGCCGTCGTCAGGCGACGGCCGCGGATGAACTGCACGATCTGGAACAGGCGGTCGGCGCGGCGCATGAACGTGGATTCGAGTGACTCATCGGATGCGGTTTAGCGCATGCAACGACTTTCACTCTCCCATGTAGCAACAGTTCAATTTGTTGCCGTCGAGATCGCGGAAATAAGCCGCATAGAAGCCGGGATAACGCTGGCCCGGCGCGCCTTCGTCGGTGCCACCGAGTTCGATCGCCTTGGCATACACACGATCGACCTGCTCGCGACTGGTGGCGCCAAGCGCGACCATGGTGCCATTGCCGACGCTCGCGGCTTCCTTGTTGAACGGATTGGTGATGGCCAGGCTGGCACCTTGCTCCGAGTTGGTCCAGGCGATGAAGTAATCGGGTTCTTCCATGAAACGCTTGGCGCCGAGTTCGGCGAGCACTACATCGTAGAAATCCGCGGCGCGGGCAAGATCTTTCGTACCGAGCGTGGTGTAGGCGAGCATGGGTGAGTCCTGTTTCGGGCGGTTGGGAAGCGCATAGCATCCGCGCTGCCTGCTGACAGCATTCTGTCAGCAGAGTAGTCGCCGCGGCTAAAGAGCGGAAACGGCATGCGGCCGCTATGCTACGCCCGACCGCGCCACCGGCGTCTCCGATCCTTGCCCATGCCCCGCATCCATTTCGAACTCGACCGCGACCATATCGAACTGGACCAGTTGCTCAAGCTGACCGGGGTCTGCGACAGCGGCGGCGCCGGCAAGCATCTGGTCGCCAGCGGCGCGGTGCGCGTCGACGGCGCGGTGGAACTGCGCAAGACCTGCAAGATCCGCGAAGGCCAAGTCGTCGAAACCGGCGACGCGACGATCGACGTAGTCGCGGCTGATCCAGCTGACCTGTAGGAGGGCCTTCAGGCCCGATGCTTTTCGCGCAAAGTTCTCGGGCCTGAAGGCCCTCCTACAAGGCGAACTACGCGATGACGAGGTCGCGCTCAGCCTGACACAGCAGGTCGTGGAGTTCGCGCACTGCATCGGCATGACTGTCGACCGGACCATCGCCGAGCGTCTCGATGTAGCGACAGGACGCGTAGTCCTGCGCCTTGCGCTGGTAAGCGTCGACCCACGCCAGACGCGCGGGCAGATGCGCATGTTCCGGCCGCCACGCCGCGGAATAAGGCGGCCGCATGCGCTGCAATCCCATCCGCCACGGCTTGGGACTCACCCGCGCGCGGAAGCAATGCTGGTTGTGGCCCATCCGTGCGTACACCGGGTCGACGCCAAGCGCGTCGAAACACGCCTGCACCGCGGGTTCGCGCGGGTCGAACAACCGATGCAGCGCGAGCAGACGCAGGCCTGCGGGCGTGCGATAGATGCGGACACGCCAGTAGGGGTGGCTGGCAAGAAATAACGCGATCCTGTCACGCGCGATCTTCTGGTCTCCACCGCGTATCTGCGTCGAGATCCGGCGCAATAGGTTCACCAAGGCCCCGCCCATGCTTGCCGCGACGACCAACGCAATGATCACTGCCAACGACAGAGGGATGCCGAAACCGATGGTCAACATCGCGGACACGATGATCAACAGGCAGGCCATCGCCAGCAGGATCGAGCGAGTACCGCTCGCGCGTTTGAAATCGATATCCGCGAACAACACCCCTGGCGTATTCAGACACAGCGCGCCATAGCCATTGCGGGTGATCACGCTGTCGCCGTGGCGGTCGACGATCTCCTCGCGGATCGGCACGCCGTCGGCGCCGTTGTACTGGTGTCGGACCAGCCGAAGCGCCGCACCGTCAGCTGACGCCTGCGGTCGCGATGCTGGAGGCGGGCTTCGGCCCAGTAGTGCGGAATGATCATGGCTGTGCTGGTATGAAGCCGGGGATGCGGCTCATCGCACGATCGTTCATTACCCCGAAACGCGTCGACTCAGGCCCGGACGCGTTTCGGGAAACCCACCAACTGCTGCAGATCCTCGTCCCACAGCTTCAGCTTCGCGCAGCGCAGGCTGGACCACAGGGTAAGACGCGTCGCCTGCTGCAGCACGGGGCTGGACTCGAAGGCCTCGCGCAGGCGGTAGTTGGGGATGCGGCTGGCGAGGTGGTGGATGTGGTGATAGGCGATGTTGCCGGTGAACCAATGCATGACCCGCGGCAGATCGTAGAACGAACTGCCGGACACCGCGGCCTCGTGCGAGCTCCAATCCTCGCCGCGCGTCCAGTAAGCGCCTTCGAAGGTGTGCTGCACGTAGAACAGCCACACGCCGCCGGCGCCGGCGATCAGCACCACCGGCAGATGCACCAGCAGGGCGATATGCCAGCCGACCGTCCACCACATCGCCACGAACACCACCGCGAGCGTGAGGTTGTTGAGCAGCACGCTCAGCCATT
>JAYUIZ010000098.1:0-3144 GCA_043765595.1 Lysobacter sp.
ATTCTTGGCGCTGTTGCTCAGAAGATTTTGAACAGGCTCTTAAGCATGCATGAAACCACCGCTTGCCATAAGTCGCTCCGACCAATAGCAACACATCAAACGCTCTCGATATCTGCGATGGTGGGGTTGCGCTGCGCTTACCCCACCCTACCGGTGGGTTCATTCTGGTCATGCCTGCCCACCTCTCCCGACGCACCCAAAACCGATATCGCGATTCGTCATTGCGGATCCTTGATGGACGATCTCGCGGTTCGATATCGTCATCGCTTTATTCTGCGGCCACCGCATCGGCCCACGGGCACGGTGCATCCTTCACCGCCTTGGCGTGGTCGACCTGACTGGCGCGAAGGTCGCGCGTCAGCGTGCCCTTCTGCGGAATGATGGTGGGCTCGGCGGATTCGCCGGCCAACACCATACCGACGATGCGCCACTGCAGACAATTGCCTGTGCGCTCGGCGGTGGCCATGTACTTCGCTCCGCTGCGGGTGGCGTCGATCACCACCGTGGCCCGGTTGCCGCTGACGCTGCCCAACACGCTGCCGGGCTGGCCTTCATCGAGGCGCCCCAATCCCACCGTAGCCATCTGATGCTCGCCGCAGAGGTGGTCGCCGTCCTGGACGAGGTAGAGGTTGAAGGCGCCGCAGTCCCGTTGCGCATTCTCCTTGTCGCACCATTCAACCGACCACGCGCCGCTGAAATCGGGCTTGGCACCGTGCGCGGGCGGGATGGAGGTGCAGGCGACCACTCCGGACAGCAGGCAAACGATAGCGGCGGAACGCAGGCTCGGCACGACGGAATCCTTGTCCATGGCAATCAAGTCAAGCTACGACCACCCCGAGGCGGGGTCAAGGTGATTCCGGGCGAACCACCCTGTCGGTTGCGACAGCGCGGCCGCCGCGCGATCCCTCCCGCACCGATCACCATGGTTTGTATACTCCGGCAACCACACGCGTTTGCCGCAGCGACGGCGGCAGAAAGGTCGCAGGTCCGACAGGTGCATGCACAACCCTGCGCCGCAGATCGCGACCAACGGAATCCAATCAATCACAAGGAGAATCACCATGCGCTACACACGCCGCGAATTTCTCGCCACCGCCGCTGCAGGCGCTTCGATGATGTCGCTCGCGCCCAGAGAGGCGCTGGGGTTCGACACAAAAGACGCGGGTAAAGCTGCCCGCTATCACCGTTACAACGTGAACACGCCGCAGGGGCAGCGGATGCTGGAAAGCTATGCGCGCGGCGTTGAGGCCATGCTCAAGCTGCCGCCCGATCATCCGCACAACTGGTTCCGCAATGCGTTCGTGCACATGATGGATTGCCCGCACGGCAACTGGTGGTTCTATGTGTGGCATCGCGGTTATGTGGGGTATTTCGAGCGCACCATCCGCAAGCTGAGCGGCGATGCGGAATTCGCGATGCCGTTCTGGGACTGGACCACGCAGCCGGAAATCCCGGCCGGCATGTTCGACGGCGTGCTGACGCCGACCGCCCAGGCGTATGCGCCCTACACCGGCAATCTGAAGCTGTTTACGGACTTCATCAAACCGTCGCTCGGTCGATTCTGGAATACCATGTCGGCCGCGCAGCGCAGCCAGCAGTCGGCGCGCGGCTACAACACGCTCGACGCGCTGTGGAACGATGTCACCGGCTACAACGCCGCGCAGCAGGCCGGCATCTCGGGCAACATGGCGTACGCCATCACCTGCGGCGCGCGCTATCTGTCCAAGTCCAATCCGAAGTTGGACGCGAAGACCACCGCCGACGTGGCACCCGATATCATCCGTGCGGGTCTGTCGCCGCTCGACTTCTACAATCCGATCATCAGCCGCAGCTTCGCCAGCTCGAAGACGGCGTCGCATGTGCTTCAGCCCGACGGCGCGACCCAGTTCTCGGTGCTGGAAGGCTTCCCGCACAACAAGGTGCACAACTGCATCGGCGGCGTAGCGGCGATCGACCCGGGCCCTTACGGCAACATGACCAACTTCCTGTCGCCCGTCGATCCGATCTTCTTCCTGCATCACTCCAACATGGATCGCCTGTGGGACGTGTGGACGCGCAAGCAGATCGCGCGCGGCCTGCCGATCCTGCCGACCGGCAGTGATTTCGATACGTTCATGCGCGATCCGTTTCTGTTCTATGTCGACGGCGACGGCACCTATGTTGGTCCGAGAAGAGCGGGTGACTACGTGAGCACGGCGGCGTTCGATTACGACTACGTGGGCGGTTTCGCCAACGACCTCGACAAGCAGTCCAAACCCCTGCGCGCATCCGCGTCGGCCGCGGCGATCAAGAGCGTACGCAACGCGGATGCCGCGTCGGTGGTCATTCCCAACCTACTGATCCAGAGTCATCTCTCGGACGATGCGCCGCAGACGCTGATCGCTGAAATCACCCTGGAACGTCCGGGCGGGCTGTCGAATACGCGCGAATTCGACGTGATCATCAACGCACCGGTCGGCGTGACTCAAGTGGATGCCGACAGTCCGCACTATGCGGGAACCATCGCCTTCTTCGGGCCGGTGATGTCGGGCATGGAGATGTCGCATCAGGCCACCTTTGCGGTACCGCTGCCCAAGACGCTGCAGGCGTTCTCGAAACTGCAGGCCACCAGCACCAAGCTGGATATCCGACTGGTGCCTTCGAGTGGACAGGCGCCGCAGTCCATCGCGGTGCAGGACGCCACCGTCACCGTCGCGCCCTGACGCCCGATGCCATGAACCGGACTGTCGCCACATTCGGGCTCGCACTGCTGTTCGCGCAGTGCGGATGCGCGGCGGCCCGGGACATGACGCTGACGCTCCCGCAGCTTTTCGATGCCGGCGACATCGCCTACCTCGAAGTGCAGGTTGGGGTGATTGGTCCAGGCCAGGAAATTGAAGTGAAAACCGCCGACGGCCGCGTGCTCGGCGTGATCTCGCCGCACGGCATCCGTGCGGGACGCGCAGCGGGCACCTATACCTTGCCGCTGCCCGCCGATGTGATCTGCAAGGATCGCGTCGGCATCACGCTGATGATCACGCGATCAGATGCGGCGCCGCGATCGCCGGACGCGGATGAAGTGCGCGGGGTGCGGGTGGTGGTGAACGATGGGGCGCAGCCGTAAGCCGTCATTTTCGTAGAGCGGTCTTTAGCAGGCTGCTGAAA
>JAYUIZ010000099.1:0-1067 GCA_043765595.1 Lysobacter sp.
GCGCTGGTCGCGCAGCTTGGGCTACCGTTCAGGCAAGCGCACCACGTCGCCTCCAAATTGGTGGACATCGCTTACAGAGACGGCATCTCGCCGTCGCGGGTCAAAGCCGCTGACCTCGAGCGGGCTGCGCTGGAGACTTTAGGACGCGAGTTGGGCGTGACCGACGATTTCGTCACCCGCGCCCTCGACCCGAGAGCCTTCGTCGACGCCCGCACCTTGCCCGGCGGGCCCGCTAGAGCCGCGATGCAACCGTTCTTGGAGCGGGCCCGCCAGACGCTTCTCGAGGACAACACGTGGCACAGGGCCGAGAACTCGAGGTTGCGCCGCGCTGTGGACGCGCTCGAGGGGGAGATCGACGCGGTGCTGCGCGAACAGGTCGCGGTGGGCGCGTAGCGCGGCTCGAGGAACATGGCTTTGGCATTCTCCCGCCCACGGGAGATGGTCGGGGAGAGGGATCCTTTTGACGTGAAGGTCAAATGCAACTCGCTACGAATAGCCCCCCTCACCCGCGCCGTGCGTATTGCACGCATGGGCGTGACCAGCGCGGCATCGAACGCAGCGCCCAAGCCCGTCAGGTGCTGCTGTCAGGGCAAGAAGGGAGAGGCGAAACTTCAACAGCGTTGTTCACTCTCGCTCGAGGATCGTGCGGGCGGCTTTCAGCTCGAGGTCGCTCAGATCGGGCAGTGCCGCCCGCAACGGGGCGAGCGGTGAAAACCCTAGCGCATCGGCAGCCACGCGCACCCGCTCGAGCTTATCGGGCGCGATCAACTCGTGCGGCTCGAGGTCGCCGCGCTCTAAGAGTTTCAGCAATCTTTTGACGGCCGCGGCTTCGTCGGTCTCGAGCCTCGCGGCGATTTCGGGTGGTGTCGCGCCAGCGCGGTGCAACTCGAGGGTCGCCAGCAGCGGATCGGTGGGCAGGCGCGTGACGGTGATTTTGAGTAAGGCGCGGGCTTTGCGGCTGATCTGCGGCACGGTTTTGGGATGCTCGATCATGCCCTCACTGGAGAGCGTTTCAAACAGGCGCGTGATTTCCTCGCCCGTCCATGCCGCGAACTCGAGGCGCAGTT
>JAYUIZ010000100.1:0-3141 GCA_043765595.1 Lysobacter sp.
CAGCAGTGGACGCCGTTCGATGAGATCGGCATCGCACAGGAATGCGACCAGCCGTTCCCGCGAAGGCAACAGCACGCTGTACCACCAGCCGTTGTCGACGGCTTCCACCCAGGTACGTCCGTCGCGGTCGCTGTCGGTATCGCTGGAGAGACGCATGTGGAAGGCGAGCAGCGCGTCGTGTTCGATCCGCTTCGCCCCAAGCGACCGCGCCAGCGTCGCCGAACGACCGCTGGCGTCGATCAGCCAGTGGCTGTCGATGATGCGGCTTCCGACAAGCGCGCCGGCTTCATGGCTGCGGATCGAGAGCCGATGGGCGCCTGCGTCCTCTGTTTGCGCGACAAGCGACAGTTTCGTGTCGCGCATGATGTCGGCGCCTGCGGCCTGCGCAAGTTCCAGCAGCGAGGCGTCGAATCGACGCCGGTCTAACTGCAGGCCTTCGCCGTGCAGCTGGAACATGAAATCGTTGGCGTGCGGTGCGTCGCTGCCCCAGAACGCGAGCGTGCCGTGGCTGACGCGATGGTTGTCGGCCAGCACGCGGTCCAGCGCACCCAGTTCGCGCAGCAGATGACGCGCCGAGGGCGGCAGGCCTTCGCCGACCTTGAACGACGCTGCGTCAAGCCGATGCCCGCCGCTGGCATCGGCCAGCAGCACGCGCCTTCCCGCGCGTGCCAGCACGATCGCCGCGGCGGCCCCGGCTGGGCCGCCGCCGGCGATGGCGACATCGTAGGTGCACGCGCGCATCGCGTCAGTCGCGTTTGCGTCCGTGGCGCACCGGCAGCGGAGCGGCGTTGGCGTCTTCCTGCGAATCGAAATTCGCGCCTGCTGGCTGCGCGCGTGCCTTGGGATGCGACTTGAGCGCGACATCGCCTTCCGTCATCGTGGCCTTCAGTCTGGGCGGTGCCGCCAGTGCGGCTTCGCTCATGCTCGCGGCGTCTGCGGGTGCGACTTCCGGGCCGTAGGACGCGACCATCATCGTGGCAGGGAATGCCGGGTTGTCGGTCACGCCGGCACGCACTTCCACCAGCCCCATCGAACCGAACATCCGCACCATCTGCTCCATCTGCCCGGCGGTGGTGCCGTGCAGCGGTTTGTTCCAGCTGGTGCGATTGGAGAAGGCTTCGATGCGCCGCGCGATGGGCTGGTTCTGATCGACCACAATGGCGTAATCGTCGGCGGTCAGCACATGGTTGGGCACGCGCGCCGGCCAGA
The DNA here is from genome assembly GCA_043765595.1 of Lysobacter sp. Classification (GTDB taxonomy): domain Bacteria; phylum Pseudomonadota; class Gammaproteobacteria; order Xanthomonadales; family Xanthomonadaceae; genus Lysobacter_I. The sequence continues at coordinate 1,210 of JAYUIZ010000100.1, forward strand.
ATGTGGGCGCGAACGGGTCGTACGTGGTGTCGTAACCGGCGCGGCAGAACGCGGTATCGGCCTGCCACGGCAACCCCATCCAGCGATTGATGTCGCCCGGGCCCTGGGCATTCAACGGGCCGTTCGCCGACAGCGCGGTGGCCTGATCGAGCGTCGGTCCGTACTTCGGCGTGGGCACGCCCGGCGGACGCGCGCGGATCCGGAACGGGCGGTCGTACAGCGTCAGATGCCGCATCGGCCAGGTCATTTCGCAGCCCGGGTGGAAGGCATCGGCCAGACAGAACTCCAGTGCGGCGCGGTCCAGCATCGCCGGCTGCTGCGCCAGCGGCACGGCATCGATGTTTGCCGGCGGCGCATGCTGCGCATCGCGGTCGGCGACAAAATCGCCGGACATCCAGCGCTGCAGAATGTCGTACTGGGTCTGACTGATCGACGCGTTCTGGCGCGGGCTTTCGCCGGCCGGCACTTCCATCGCATCGCCGTAGATCCACGGCCACGGCATCTGGTTGCCGTCAAGCGGATTGGGCGGGCGGAAACTGTTGAACACCTGACGCCGCAGCTCGGCGTTGGGGTCGTAATCGCCCGCTGGCGGCAGCGTCGACAGCCGCGCGAGCAATGCCGCGTCCTCGAAATCGAAACGGCCGTGATAGCCGAGCAATGTCGCAAACCCCTGATTCACCCACTGCAGGCCGCTGAGCCGCTGCAGGATCGGGTACACGTCGTCGACGAACGAGATCGCCGCTGGCGGCGCCATCCAGCCGGCCTGCACGTAGAGGTCGTACAGCAGATCGTAGACTGTGCGTTCGGATTTCACCTGCGGTGCGTAGTTGGGCGGCGCGGTGACCACCCAAGCCGATTCGACCGGGATTGCACGGCCTTCGATGTTCACCGTCGCCGCGACCGTGCCGTCGCAGGTGTCGTCGTACCAGCCGTCGGCGTTGATGAAGGAATTGCCGTCGGTGGGGATGAAGATCGGCGTGCCGTTCGGCGATGCGGAGACGCCATGGCCAGCGAGGAACAGCAGGCGGCCGCTGGCGTCGGTCTGCAGTTCGCCGATCTTCACTGGTACGCCGATGAAGTCGCCGGAACAGATCACCGGCGCTGCGCTGCGGCCGGCGATGGTCTGTGGTCCGGCGTCGATCACCAGCGTGTCGCGGGTCGCGACCTTGGCATTGCGCAGCGGCAGGACCGTGGTCGCGGCTTCGGGGATGTCCATCGCGATCTGCCACTGGTACCACGCCGCCTTGCTGTTGACGACGTGCACGTTCCAGCGGATGTCGGCGGTGTCCGCGGTGAGTTCGCGCACCACATCGCCCGCGGCGTTGTAACCGTAGATGCGGAACTGCGCGGCCTCGCGTTTCAGCGCGCCGATGGCATCGCGATAAAAGCCCTGCGGCTGTGGCGGCGGGTCGGCAACCTGCGGCCCGATGTAGAACGCATCCGCACTGTTGCCGACGCGAGCCATACCGATTGCGGGATGGATCGCGGCGCGCAAGATCCTGCTGTCCACTGCCTGTGGATACGCCACGCCCGGCGCGTATTCCGCCGGGCGCGGCATTACCGGTTCGGCCAAAGGCACGCCGTTGACGTTGCGGCGGTTTTCCGACGAAGCGCGATACACCACCCGGCGCGCGTCGGAAATGCTGCCGGCCGGCTGGTGATCGGGCAGGGCATGCCACGGGTTGTATGCCAGGTTCTCGCCGTAGGTGGACTGGCCGCGCGCGTCCAGGTCTTGCTGCGGCAGTTCGAGAATGCCCACCTGCACCGGCGGGCTGGCGTCTTCGCTCCAGCGGACCGTGGCGGCATCCAGCGGCATGTCCTTGTCGTTGGTCTGGAACTGCAGCAGGAAACGGAAGCGCGCCGGCCCCTTGCGCATGCGCGCATGCAGGTCGGCGCGCAGATAGAACGGATCGTCGAAGTCGGTCGTCGTTT
>JAYUIZ010000101.1:0-3141 GCA_043765595.1 Lysobacter sp.
CGCTCGACCGCAACGACTATGTGAATCTGGACCGCCAGGACGAGACCCGGCGTTACGCTGCCTACGCCCGCCTCGACTGGATCCGGCACTGGAGCGCGATGCTGACCCTGGCGCACTACGCGCGCGAAAGCACCGCCGCCGGGCAGGATGCCGACCAGAACGCCGTCGGCCTGACCATCAGCTACAGCAACCGCTGACTCCATGAACTCATCCCGTCGTCCGTCGTCGCCCTGCCCGCCCGCACACCGCCCGCTATTCGCGTCGATGCTCGCACTGCTGTCGCTGCTCGGCGCAGCCTGCGGCCAGCAGACCACCGCGAATGCGGCCGTGAGCGACAGCGGCACCGGCGGAGGCGCGGCTGTCGCTGCGCCGCCGCGCACGCCGCTCGCCCCGATCGAAGCCGGGATTCCGCTCGACCTTGCTTACATCGACCACGGGTCGCCGCAGTTCGCACGCTTCCAGCGCTGGGTCGACAGCGCGGTTGCCGGCCAGCCGGGCTATGCGTTCTCGGCTTACGACGCCGCACTGCTGTACCGCATCGATCCGAACAAGAAATACTGCGATTTGGCAGTGAGCATGGTCGAGAAAGAAGTCGCCGACGCCGAAACCGCCATCGCCGACGGCCGCGCGCCGGAGATCGCCGGAGATTCGTATCTGGAAGTGGGCCCGCGCGTCGCCGCGCTGTCGATGACCCTCGACACCTGCAGGGCGCAGATCGACGACGCGCAGCAGAAGCGCTGGTCCGCATTCGCCGAACAGGCGGTGTGGAACGTGTGGCACCACGTCCGCGCACACTGGGGTGGACGCCCGCGGCCTTGGACCGGCTGGTCGGTCGACAACCCGGGCAACAACTATTACTACAGCTTCGTCGAGGCGACCCTGTACTGGGCGCTGGCCAGCGGCAGCAACGACTGGATGCGTTTCCTGCACGAAGAGAAGATGCCGCCGCTGCGGGCCTATTTCGCGGCGCTGCCCGGTGGCGGCAGCCTGGAAGGCACCGGCTACGGCGCCGCGCACATGCGCCTGTTCGCGCTGTACCGGCTGTGGCGCGACGCCACCGGCGACGACATCGCCAACGCCAGCCCGCACGTGAACGACACCATCGCCTACTGGGTGCACGCCACCGTGCCGACCTTGGACCGGTTCGCGCCGATCGGCGACCAGTCGCGCAACTCGGTACCGGAACTGTTCGACTACCACCGCCGCCTGGTGCTGGAAGCGCGCGCGCTCGGCAAGGATCCGCAGCGGCAGGCGCTGGCCTCGTGGTGGCTGCACCGGATCTCGATGGCGCAGATGAGCAGCGGCTTCAATACGCTGCACGACCTGCTGCCGGCGGGCGATGCAACATCGCCTGCTCCCGCGGAACTGTTCCATCACGCCGAAGGCACCGGCCACCTGTTCGCGCGCAGCGGCTGGGACAAGGACGCGATGTGGCTGGCCTTCGTCGCCGGGCCGTACAACGAAAGCCACGCGCACCAGGAACAGGGCGGTTTTACCCTGTTCGCTCGCGACTGGCTGACCGTGACCGAGAACATCTGGAGCCACAGCGGCATCCAGCAGGGCACCGAAACCCACAACGTGCTGCGCTTCGAGCGCGACGCGCCGATCGCCCGTCAGTGTCACGCGCCGCCCGACGACCGCGTGATCCATCAGTGCCAGCCCACCCGCTCACGGATGACGGTCACGCCCGGCGCCGACGGCGCGCTCGTGGTGGAAGCCGATCTCACCGCCGCCTACGGCAAGGATTCGACGGTCCGGCGCTGGACCCGCAGGCTCGACTTCGCCGGGCGCAGGCTGCGGGTGGAGGACCGGTTCGAGGTGGCGGCGAACACCCGCGCGGTGTTCCAGCTCAATCTGCCGGCCGAACCCCGGATCGACGGCAACACCGCCGTCGCCGGCCGGCTGCGGGTGCGGGTAGTCGCGCCGGCCGACGCCAAACTCAGCGCGCTCGACTGGCGCAGCATCGACGGCGCCGAATTCCGCTCCGGCTGGCGTCTGGATATTTCAGGCGGAACAGAGACTTACGTCATCGAACTGGAAGAAGTGGCCTCAAACTGAACGTCTGCTGACTTCGTTCTGAGACAGCGTTCACGCTTGCTGAAAAACCGCGAAGCATCCGTCCGGCCGGTCACACTTCGCCCTGAAATCTCGGCACATACTGCGGTCCAGTCGCTTCCGTTCAGTTTCGGGAGCTGTCCAAGTTGAACGCGCTGCACCCAGGTCCGGACGAGGTGCATTCAGGGGCGCGACCGACCGCCGCATCGCCACGGACGCGAACCCCGAGCCCACGACATGCCATTGCCACACCGCGCTATCCCCCACGCGTTGCACCAGCCCGTCCGCCGCAACCGTTTGGCCAGAAGCCTGATCGCCGTTGGCGTGGTCGCAGCCACCGGCGTCGCCCTCGCCGGTCCGGCCAACCTCATTCGCGAACTTCGGATGCGGTTCGAAAGCCCACGCGGTGCGCGGATCGAACGCACCCGGCCGGTGGTTCAAACCCAGGCCGCAGTGCCGGCCCAGGCCGCCGCCGAGCGCCGACGCCTCACCGGCAACGTTTCATCGGCCCAGCTCTCCGAGATTCCGGTGAATCTCACCTACGTCGACATCAGCCGCACGCCCTACACCCGCTTCCGCACCTGGGTGGACAACGCGGTGAACGGCAGCCCGGGCTATGCATACGAAGCGCGCGATTCGGCGCTGATGTTCCGCATCACCCGCGACGTGAAGTACTGCAATCACGCGGTCGCGATGGTCGAACAGCAGGTCGCGCAGGCGGAAGCCGCGATCGCCGCCGGCCAGCGTCCAGTCGTCGCCGCCGACTCCTATCTGGACGTGGGCCCTATGATCGCCGACCTGGCGATGACCTACGACACCTGCGCCGCGCGCGTCACCGCCAGCCAGCGCCAGCGCTGGTCGGCCTACGCCGAACAGGCGGTCTGGAACGTCTGGAACTACCAGAGCGCACGCTGGGGCACCACCTCGCATCCGTGGAGCGGCTGGTCGGTCACCAACCCCGGCAACAACTATCACTACAGCTTCATCGAAGCCACCATGTCTTGGGCGCTGGCGTCGCGCAACGCCACCTGGATGAGCCTGCTGCAGACCGACAAGCTGCCGAAGCTGGAAGCCTATTACCGCGCG
>JAYUIZ010000102.1:0-3139 GCA_043765595.1 Lysobacter sp.
ATCGCAATTGCCGCAGGCGTGCGGGTAGGTTTCGCCGAAGCCCGCCAGCAATACCTGCTGCCGACACTGCATCGATTCGCAGTAGCCCAGCAGTTGGTCCAGCTTGCGTCGCTCCAGCTGTTTGCGCTCCTCTCCGGCCTCGGACTGTTCGATCATCTGTTTGAGCAGCACCATGTCGCCCAGGCCATAGCACAGCCAGGCTTCAGCGGGCTCGCCGTCCCGGCCGGCGCGACCGGTTTCCTGGTAATAGCCTTCCAGCGATTTAGGCAGATCCATGTGCGCGACGAAGCGCACATCGGGCTTGTCGATGCCCATGCCAAAGGCGATGGTGGCGACCATCACCACGCCGTCCTCGCGCAGAAAGCGGCGCTGGTTGGCAGCGCGCACCTCGGAATCCAGACCTGCGTGATAGGGCAGCGCCTTGAAACCGACGCCGGCCAGCGTTTCCGCGGTCTGGTCGACCTTGCGCCGCGACAGACAGTACACGATTCCCGCTTCATCACGATGCGCACGCAGGAAATCCAGCAACTGGCGTTTGCCGTTGTCTTTCTGCACGACGTTGTAGCGGATGTTGGGGCGATCGAAGGAGCTGACGAACCAGCGCGCTTCTTCCAACTGGAGGCGTTCTGCGATCTCGCGCTGGGTCGGCGGATCGGCGGTCGCGGTCAGCGCGATGCGCGGCACGTCTGGCCAGCGCTCGTGCAGCACGGTGAGCTCGCGGTACTCGCGGCGGAAATCGTGGCCCCACTGCGAGACGCAATGCGCTTCGTCGATGGCGAACAGCGCGATGCGGGCGCGATCGAGCAGCGACAGGAAGCGCGAGGTCAGCAGACGTTCCGGGGCTACATACAAGAGGTCCAGCTCGCCCGCCAGCATCGCGCGCTCGATGCGCGAAGCGGTTTCAGCATCGAGCGTGGAATTGAGGAATTCGGCGCGCACGCCGACCTGGCGCAAGGCTTCCACCTGGTCTTGCATCAGCGCGATCAGCGGCGAAACCACCACGCCAACGCCGTCGCGCAGCAGCGCGGGCACCTGGTAGCACAGCGACTTGCCGCCGCCGGTGGGCATCAGCACCAGCGCGTCGCCGCCGTCGGAGATATGTTCGATGATGGCCTGCTGCGGGCCGCGGAAATCGGCATGGCCGAAGACACGGTGCAGCAGGTTCTGTGGGGATTCCTGCATAGCGATAGGGTAACAGTTGCCGCGGGCCGACCCGTAGGGGTATGCCGCATGCGCGTGTCGAAAAAACGCGTGAGCGACTCGAAAAATGCCAGGGCCACATACCGTGCGCTATGCGCAGGACCGGCTCCAACAGCGGCAAGGACTGAGGGCCGGATGAACGTCTCGAGCCGCAAAGGACCGGAACCGCAAGGATTCAGCCGCGCGTTACCTGCCCGGCCCTAGCGTGCCTGTCGCCATCCCGGCGCCCGGAGTCCACCATGCATCGCATCGCCGCCTCGATCCTCGCCGCCGGCCTGATCGCCGCAACCGGCGCCGTTTCCGCGCAGAACACAGGCTACCCCTCGTCCTCTGACGACCGCTACGGGGCAGCGGATGCCCCCCACTACGACTACGCCCGGGTGCTGCGTGTGGATCCAGTGCTGCCATCGGGCTACCGTCCAACGCGTACGTCCTCGAACGAGTGCTACAGCGAAGACGGTTATTACCCAAAGAATGGTCATGACAGCCGCAGCGACGGCCGCTACGACGACCGCAATTATGAAAGCGACCGCTATCAACGCCGGAATGGCGACTACAGCCGCGACAACGGTTACGACAGCGAATACGGCACCTCCACCGGACGCAATGTCGCGACCTTGATCGGCGGCATCGTCGGCGCGGCGCTGGGCAGCAAGGTCGGCGGCGGCTCCGCGCGCTACGCGACTGCGGCGGTGGGCTCGATGGTGGGCGGTATAGCCGGACGCGAGGTGTACGAAACCAGCCAGCGCAATCAGCAGCCCAAGCGCGCGCGGGTCACCGTATGCGATCCGATCAGCGAAAGCGATTATTCCCGCTACCCGACTGCAAACGAAGCCACTGCTTACGACGTGACCTACGAATACGCCAACCGCCAATACGTGACCCGCACCACTTATCACCCCGGCGAGCGCATCCGCGTCCGCGTGGATGTCCGCCCGGAATAACTCACCCAAAGACTTAGCCCGATACCGCGCCCGCGGTCGGGTATTCACTCGGATAGGGCGACAACAAACGCAGTTCCTGCTTCGCCAGCTCCGCGCGCAGATCGTTGGCGACTTCAGCGATGCGATCTGCGATCAACCCACCCGGCAAGGACGCGATGACGGTCGGAAACGCACCGTCGTAGACCAGTAAATTGATGGCTTCCACCGGATCGACGCGCAGGTTGTACAGCTCCCACTGGTCCGGCACCGGCCGTTCGCTCCATGGGTCGCAGTAGCGCACCAGCTTCCATTCGCCCGAGCGCAGCGCGCGCACATGCGCCGGTTGCACCACTGCGCCCGGTGCCAGTTCGGGCACGTAGGGATGTGGCGAATCCGCAGTGGGCGGCGTGCGCAGCATCTCCACCGTCGCCGCGAACACGGCGTACTGCTGCCATGACGACTGGTTGTGCGGGTCGTCGTCGCGCGGTAGAGGTTCGGTGATCATGTCGTCGGTCGCGAACAGCACGCCGGTGCGCGGTTCACCGTCGTGGCCGATCACTTGGCCACCACCCGCCGCGATCACCGGCAGCAGGTCCGCACCCGGCAGCCGCGCGGCCAGATGCGTCTTCGACAGCGAACGCCGTGCGCGTTCGATCTGCTCGGGTTTCGCACCGGTCAGCGACAGCAGGGTCGGCAGGATGTCGATGTGGCTGGTCTGCGAATCGATCGCGACCGGCGCGTCGGTGGCCGCGTTGTAGGTCGGCGAGCTGATCAGGAACGGCACGTGCACCACTTCCTGATAAGCACCATGCCACTTCTCGATCTGCATGCCGTGCGCCGCGCCGAATTCGCCGTGATCCGATGCGAACATGACGACAGTCGTCTCGCGCAGCCCGGCCTCCTCCAGCGAGTTCAGCACGCTGAGGATATGCCGGTCCACCATCGAGATCATGTAAGCGTAGTACTGCAGGAAACCGACCGATGCCGCATCGGCGTCCTGCTGCAGCTGGAACGGA
>JAYUIZ010000103.1:0-1064 GCA_043765595.1 Lysobacter sp.
TCGACTTTATAGACATGGCGTCGAACAAGCACCAGCGCGACGTCGAGAACAAGCTCTCCCAGGCACTTAAGCACGACCGCGCCCGCGTGCAGCTGGGACGCATCTCCAAGTTCGGCCTGATGGAAATGTCGCGCCAGCGGCTGCGCCCAAGCCTTGGCGAATCCAGTCAGCTGGTCTGCCCGCGCTGCGACGGCCATGGCCGCATGCGCAGCATCGAGTCGCTGTCGCTGTCGATCATCCGCCTCGCCGAAGAACATGCGATGAAGGAAAATACCGGCCAGGTACTGGTGCAGGTGCCGGTCGAGATCGCGAACTATCTGCTCAACGAAAAACGTCGCGCGCTGAACGAGATAGAGAAGCGCCACGATGCGCCGATCGTGATCGTTGCTGACGAATCGCTGCAAACCCCGCATTACGAGGTCACCCGCATTCGCGATAACGAGCTGAGTGAAGAGACCTCGAAGCCGAGCTACCAGCGCGGCACCCCGCGCAAGCTGGCGACGATCGCGCTGACCAAGGCGAACCTGAACGTCCCGGCTGCGCCCGCGGTGACCAATGTCAAGCCGGCGCGCCCGGCGCCACTGCGCGAGGACCGCGAGGAAACCCCGCGCGCAGCCGCGCCGCTACCGCTACCGCAGGCTCCGCAGCCGGCACCGACGCCCGCGTTCGCGCAACAGCCAGCCGCGGCCACCAAGTCCGGCGGTTTTATGGGTTGGTTGAAGGGCATCTTCGGCGGCGGCGAAGCCGCACCGACGCCAGTACCGGCACGTCCGCAGCAGGGCCGCGACCGCGGCGAACGCCCGGACCGTAACGGTGGCCCGCGTCGCGACCAGCAGCGCGACCAGCGCGGTCCGAAGGGCGGACGCGACCAGCAGCGTCGCGATGAACCTCGCCGTGATGAGCCGCGTCGAGACGAGCCGCGCCGTGAGGAATCGCGCCGCGCCGCGCCGCAGGTCTCGCAGCCGCAGCAGCCGAAACCCCAGCCGCAGAACGAACCGCGCCAAGCGCGGCAGCAGCCGCAACAGCCCAAGCAGGCGCAGCAGGGCCCGCAGCCATCCAATGGA
>JAYUIZ010000104.1:0-1062 GCA_043765595.1 Lysobacter sp.
CCGAGAGTCGACGCTCCAGCCAGCCGCCAACACGATCCATCATCCGCGGCGCGAAGCGCAGCAGCGCCCAGCCGATCACCGTATACACCCACAGATAGGCGACGAACCACAGATGGTTCCAGGTCGGCACGTCCAGGCAGTCGCTCTCGCGGCAGAAACCAGGGTCGCCTTGCAGATACCGGCCCCAGAACGCCAGGTAGCCGTCGTGGTAACCGCCGGGCAGCTTCTCGACCACCTCGTAATACGTCTGCGGCGTGACGATCACCAGCATCCCGAAGATCAGCGGCAGCAGCAGGTGCCAGCTCCGTTGACCGATGAAGCCGGCCGGCCGTTTGCCGAACAGGAAGGCGGTGGCGACGCCCGACACCAGGAACAGCAGCGACAGCCGCCACGGCGAGGTCAGCATCATCAGCGGTTCGAGGGTGTCGGACGCGTACGGGCTTTTCACATGCCAGTCCCAACTCACGTAGTACATGCCCACGTGGTACAGCACCAGCAGGAAGAAAGCGGCTATGCGCACCCAGTCCAGATCGTATCGGCGTTGCATCGGCGTCTCCATTCGGAAAACGTCCAGTCTCGGCATCCGCAGTTCGCCGGCCACCGCAAAGTGGCTGTCGGCTGGACTTCAGGGACGAATCCACAGAAGCGAGGGACGAATCCGGACCGTAACGCGCACTGCGCTGCCTACAATGCGCGGATGACAGCAGCCCCGGATCCAGCATCTCCACAGGTCACCGCCGACGCATCGCGCCATCCTGCGCCGGCCATCCTGCAGCGCTGGCAGCGGCCGCTGGAGATCGGATTCTGGGTCACGCTCACCCTCGTCAACGGCGTCGCCAACAGCATCACCGTGCTGATGGACATCCGCCGGGTGGGGTTGGATTTCGCCGTCTGGGAGCCTGCGGTGTGGGAGTGGTCCAGCGGACTGATGATGCTGGCGCTGGTGCCCGGCCTGGTGTGGTTCACCCACCGTTTCCCGATGCATTGGGACACCTGGCGTCGGCACCTGCCGTGGCATGTCGCTGCCAGCGTGGCGTTCTCGCTGATCCATGTCCTGGGCAT
>JAYUIZ010000105.1:0-1062 GCA_043765595.1 Lysobacter sp.
TGCAGGATGAACGTATCCAGGGCGACCCGGCCGAAAGCGATGGCTAACAGGATGGCTGCGAACCCAAGTCCGAACACGCTTGCAAGATGCCACGTGGCCCACAGAATCCTGATGTTTCCGGAACGCAGCGGAGCGGGCGCTTCGGTGGGAACGACGCCACGCGAACGGAGTTTCCTGAAAATCAGCAATTCGCCCAGCAGCGAATGAATGATCGCGACGAGTACGCAAACGATCGCGGCGGAAATGAAGTGGATCTGCATGCTGTTCCCGTTCGTGATGCGCGATACCCGCGGCCGCGCTGGAGACTACATCACGTCGCGAGGGAGAGGCGTCGATGCGCTCACGCCGGACTGCGGCTTGATCCACTTGTCATCGCGAAGCGCGCGCACGGCTCGGCTCGGCAACCACTGATCGTCCCGCCATGAAAAAAACCGGAGTGCGAGAGCTCCGGCTTTTTTCGCAGGTTGGCGCGGACGGATCAAACCGTACGGATCAGACCGCGTCGCCCGCCTCCTTCACCTGCTGCTCCAGCCGCGCCTTCAGGCTGTCGTCGAGCTTGAGCTGGCGCGCCAGTTCGTCCAGATACGCGCGCTCCATGAAGTTCTGTTCGTCGGCGACAAGCAGGCTGGCGAGGTACATCTCCGACGCCATTTCCGGGGTGGTCGCGGCGCGCGCCACTTCGGCCGGGTCCAGCGGTTTTTCCAGTTCGGCCTGCAGCCACTGGCGGATTTCGGGGGCAGTTTGTATACGGCTGAATTCGCCCTCGATCACTTCGCGCTCGCGCGCGTCGACGTGGCCATCCGCCTTGGCCGCGGCAATCAGCGCCTTGAGGATGGCCTGGCTGTGCGATTCGGCTTCCGGCGGCGGCAGCATGTCCACGGTGCGCGGTTCAACCGCCGCGCCGGCGCCGCCCTGCTGTTTCTTCCAATCGCCATACACCTTATAGGCCAGCACGCCGACAGCAGCCAGACCGCCGTAGACCGCGACCTTGCCGCCCATCTTCCGCGCCTTGCGGTTGCCCAGCAGCATGCCAAGCGCGCCGCCGGTCAGTGCGCCCTTGCC
>JAYUIZ010000106.1:0-1060 GCA_043765595.1 Lysobacter sp.
TCCGCGATCTCGCGCTGGCCATCGTCGACGAACAGCATCGTTTCGGCGTGCATCAACGGCTCGCGCTGCGCGACAAGGGCAGCGCCGGCAGTAATGTTCCGCATCAACTGGTGATGACCGCCACGCCCATTCCGCGCACGCTGGCGATGGCGGCATATGCGGATCTGGATGTTTCCGCGATCGACGAACTCCCGCCGGGGCGCACGCCGGTGCAGACGGTCGTGCTCAGCGCCGAGCGTCGCCCGGAATTGATGGAACGCATCCGCGGCGCCTGCGCCGAAGGCCGGCAGGCGTATTGGGTCTGCACCCTGATCGACGACAGCGATGAAGTCGTCGCCCAGGCCGCACAAAGCACATTCGAAGCGTTGACGCAGCAGATTCCGGAGCTGCGGATCGCGCTGGTGCATGGACGGTTGAAGGCCGGCGAAAAGCAGAAGACGATGGCCGCGTTCAAGGCCGGCGAAGTGCAACTGCTGGTGGCGACCACGGTGATCGAAGTCGGCGTCGACGTGCCCAACGCCTCGCTGATGATCATCGAGAACGCCGAGCGTCTTGGCCTCGCCCAGTTGCACCAGCTGCGCGGGCGGGTAGGGCGCGGCAGCACCGCGTCGAGTTGCGTATTGCTGTATCAGGCGCCGCTGTCGCAGATGGCGCGGCAGCGCCTCGCGACCATGCGCGAAACCAACGACGGTTTTGTCATCGCCGAGCGCGATCTGCAGCTGCGCGGCCCCGGCGAGCTGCTGGGCACGCGCCAGACCGGCCTTGCCGCGTTCCGCATCGCCGACCTCGGCCGCGATGCCGCATTGCTGCCGACCGTGCAGCGGATCGGCGAAGCGTTGATGTCTGCATCGCCGGATCTGGCCGCACGCATCACCGAACGCTGGATCGGCGGCGCCGCGCGCTATGCCAGTGCCTGAATCATCGAGATGCTACAGCCATCAACCAGAACGAGGTTTCCATGCAGATCGCCTGTCCGCATTGCGCCGCGCTGAACCGGCTGCTGGCCACGCGACTCGGTGAATCGCCGAAGTGCGGACGCTGCAAACGTGCGCTGTTCGAA
>JAYUIZ010000107.1:0-1059 GCA_043765595.1 Lysobacter sp.
TCGAACAGCGCGCGCAGGAACTCGGTGTCACGTCGCACATCACCATCGACGGCGGCCCGGCACTGTGGGACGGTTTCGTCAAACCGTTCGTCTGGGCTGGCGAGGCGTATCAGGGGCAGTATCCGCTGCTGGTGTCCGACCGTTATCTGATCGTCGACGCCACCCTGGCGCGCGCGCAGGATCTCGGCACCAAGGTCATCGCCCACGGTTGCACCGGAATGGGCAACGATCAGGTGCGTTTCGATCTGGCGGTCAAGGCCAGCGGCGACTACGCCATCGTCGCGCCGATCCGGGAAATCCAGAAGGAACACACCCAGACACGCGCCTACGAGCAGGCCTATCTGGAGCAGCGCGGCTTCGGCGTGCGCGCCAAGCAGAAGGTCTACACGATCAACGAAAACCTGCTGGGACTCACGATGTCTGGCGGTGAGATCGACCGCTGGGAAGCGCCGGGCGAAGGCGCGCGCGGCTGGTGCGCACCGCGCAGCGAATGGCCCGAAGCGGCGCTGCAGGTCAGTATCGGTTTCGTCGGCGGCGAAGCGATTTCGCTGGACGGCCATGCGCTGACCGGCGCGCAGCTGCTGGCGAAACTCAATGCGCTGTTCGCGCCTTACGGCGTGGGTCGCGGCATGTATACCGGCGACACCACCATCGGTCTGAAGGGCCGCATCGTGTACGAAGCGCCGGGCCTGGCCTCGCTGCTGGTCGCGCATCGCGCGCTGGAGGAAGCGGTGCTGACCAAGCAGCAGAACCGCTTCAAGCCCGATGTCGCGCGCAAGTGGGTGGAACTGGTCTACGAAGGTTTCTATCACGATCCGCTGAAGACCGATCTCGAAGCGTTTCTGGCGTCGTCGCAGGCGATGGTGAACGGGGAGATCGTGCTCGAAACGCGCGGCGGACGCGTCGACGCGGTGGCGGTACGTTCGCCGCACATCCTCAACGCCAAGGGCGCGACCTACGCACAATCGGCGGACTGGGGCGTGGAAGAGGCGGAAGGCTTCATCAAACTGTTCGGCATGAGCAGCACGCTGTGGGCGGAAGTGAACAAATGAAAATGAG
>JAYUIZ010000108.1:0-1055 GCA_043765595.1 Lysobacter sp.
CAGCCGCCGCTGCAGGCCACGGCGCGCACCGTCTGGGCGCAGCGCTGCGCAGCGCTCAAGGCGGCCGGCTTGATCGAAGGTCCCGACGCGGATGCGCAGGCGCGCGACGCCCATGCACGGATGCGCACTAAGGGCTGGACCGACGAGGCCCTGCGTGCCGGTGCGCTCAGCGTGGGTTTCGACCTGTGGCGCGCGGTGGCGGTCACGTACGCATCGGCCTACGGGCGCTATGGCGTGGGCGAACACCCCTGCGGCTTTTCGTATGCGGCCTTGAATGCGGATGCGACCGCGCGCGCTGCCACCGCGCAGGAACGCGCGGAGTGGTGGAGCGACGCCAGCGGCATTCCGCCGGGTGCCGGCGTGGGGATCATTGATGAAGTGGTGAAGGTCGACCCCGCCGCTACCCGCCTGCAGTGTCTGCGCGATCTGTGGCGCGGCGCGTCCGCCGACGCCGATCGCGTCCGCAGGGGGATTGCCGAAACCCGCGCCGGGCTGCCGCGCGAAGGCCTGCCGGTGATCGTGATCCACGGCACCGACGACGGCCTGATCCCGATGGCGTTCACAAGTGCGCCCTACGTCGCCAATGCCCGCGCCGCAGGACGCGACGTGCGCTTCTGGCAGGTCCGCAACGCCCAGCATTTCGATGCGTTCCTGGGCCTGCCGGACTACGGCGCGCGCTATATGCCGATGCTGCCCTATGTCTACACCGCACTGGATCGCGTCTTGTCCATGCTGGAAGGCGGCGAAGCTTTGAATGTGCAGAACGCGACCATCCAGACCGTGCCGCGCGCCGGCAAACCGCTGACGACGGACCATCTGGCGATTCCCGTCCGCTGAAGATTCTTCCGTTGGGCTTGCTCCCGGCGGGCGGGTTTGGCACGCTGGCGGTCGTCGAGTCTCAAGAGGTGGGCATGAAGCCGCAATATTTGGGTCAGCGTCACTTCTCGATGTTCCGGGATTTCCATCTCGCCGACTGGCTCACGCTGGCCAATGCCTTTTGCGGCGTCTGCGCGGTGTTCTTCGCGATGCGCTACATGCAGTCGGGCGAAAAACAC
>JAYUIZ010000109.1:0-3115 GCA_043765595.1 Lysobacter sp.
AGATCAACTCCGGCTCCAACGAACCCTCGATGTGGATATGCAACTCCGCCTTCGGCAGGCCGCGCAGAAAATCGGGTAATTGATCGGCGGATGCGGGCATGTGGCATTCCTTGTTTTGGTATCGCTTTTGGTATCGGGAGTCTGCCCGAAGCGGGGGCAGACGCCTAGCGGGTTGCCGAAAAACGTCCCTCCAAGAGGTTTTTAAGATCGCAAGTCCGACACATGTCCGGACTTGCTCAGGACAAATCAATCGCTTACGCGCTTGCTTCGTCGGCGCAGCGATCCCTACAGCCTGCTCACAGGCTCCCATAAGCGCAGGTGGAAACACCCGCTGTCATCCCGAACGCCCGCATAGCGGGCGGAGGGACCTGCTATTGCGACACCATCGGCCCAAAGCAGCTCCCTCCTCTGGCTTTGCCCTCGTTCGGGATGACAGATGTTTTCCAGATCTGAGATCTTAGAGCCTGTTCACGATCTCCGAATACTCCGCTGCGGCGCAACCCATCGGGCTCAGCGCGCGAAGCATGCGGAGATCGTGAACAGGCTCTTAAATAGGCTCTTAGCTGTGTTAACAGCCCACCGAAAACCTGCTGCCGCAGGTATTTCAGCGGCCTGCCGGGGTCCATCAACGCGATTGGGTTTCGGATCAGTTCCAACGCCGCAGGGTGTGTGCAGGCCTGCCCGCGGCCTTCATTGGCGATGCATGGCCCGCCATGGAACTGACGCTTCCCAAGACGTACCATCAAACCATGATCACCTCCAACACCTTTCGCCTGAATGGCGAAACCCAATCGCTGGCCGAAAGCGACCCCCGCGAATCCCTGCTGCGCTGGCTCAATCGACATCGCTACACCGGCACCAAGGAAGGCTGCGCGGACGGTGATTGCGGGGCTTGCACGGTGGCGTTGATCGAGGCCGACGGCGACGGTGGGTCGCGCTATGTGGCGGTCAACAGCTGTCTTCTGCCAGTCGGCGTGTTGCCGGCCCGCGAGGTGCTGACCGTGGAAGCGCTGGCCGAGGGCGAGACACTGCATCCGGTCCAGCAGGCGTTGGTCGACGCTGCCGGTTCGCAGTGCGGCTATTGCACCCCGGGATTCGTCATGAGTCTGTTTGCCGGGCTGCACGAAGGTGCGCTGGACGATCATGCGATCGTCGGCAATCTGTGTCGCTGTACCGGGTACGGGCCGATCCGCCGGGCGGCGCAGCGGCTGGTGGCCGACGCGCCGAGCGATGCGCGCTTCGCCGCGCTGCGCGCGCAGCCCAGACCGCCACTGCCGGCCGCGAACCTCATGCCGTGCTTCAGCCCCGTGACCATCGCCGATGCGCTGGCGCTGAAGGCCGAACACCCGCAGTCGGACTGGTTTGCCGGCGGCACCGATCTGGGCGTCGATCTGAGCCGTGGCCGGCCGGTCGCGCCGGTGCTGATCGCGCTGGACCGGATCGGCGAATTGCGGCAGTTGCACATCGAGGACGACCGGGTGTGGATCGGCGCCGGCGTGCCGTTGAGCCGTCTGGAGTCGGAGCTGCAGGGACTCTTCCCGGCCATCGACGAGATGCTGCCGTGGTTTGCCGGTCGCCAGGTGCGCAATCGCGCGACTCTTGGCGGCAACCTCGGCAGCGCGTCGCCGATCGGCGATCTGTTGCCGGTCTTGCTCGCGCTGGATGCGGTGATTCATTTACGCAGCCTGGACGGCACGCGCGAGATCGACGCGGCCGAGTATTTTCTCGGCTATCGCAAGACCGCGCGCCGCGCCGACGAGCTGATCGTTGGGGTCACGTTGCCGCGTCGCGCCGACCTGCGTTCCGGCTGCGCCAAGGTGGCCAAGCGGCAGACCGACGATATCAGCATCGTGGCAGCAGCATTTTCGCTGGGTCTCGACGACCAACAGCGGGTCAACTACGCACGCATGGCCTATGGCGGTGTGGCCGCCGTTCCGGTGCGGGCGCGGATCACCGAAGCGCTGCTGATAGGACGACCGCTCGACCAGGCGACGCTCGACGCCGCCGCCGCGCAATTGCGCGTGGAGTTCACGCCGCTCAGCGACCATCGTGCCGGCAGCGAATACCGCCGGGCGCTCGGCGCCAACCTGTTCCTGCGCTTCATCGCCGAGGCCCAGCCGTGAGCGCGTCGCCGGCGTCACTGCACCACGAAAGCGCCGTTGGCCACGTCACCGGCCGTGCGATCTATACCGACGAGCAGCGCCCACCCAGCGGCATGCTGAGCGTGTATCCGGTGCAGGCGCCACATGCGCATGCGCGGATTCTCCGGGTCGATACCGCGGCCGCGCTGGCCATGCTTGGCGTGCACGCGGTGCTGACCGCAAGCGATGTCCCCGGCGAGAACGACACCGGCCCGATCCTGCACGACGAACCGCTGATCCCGCCCCACACGGTGCTGTTCTACGGTCAGGCAGTGGCCTGGGTGGTGGCCGATGACGAAGCCCTGGCGCGAGCGGCGGCACAGCGGGTGACCGTGACCTGCGAAGCGTTGCCGGCACTGCTCAGCATCGACCAAGCGGTCGCCGCGCAGGCCTTTCATCTGCCGCCGGTACGGGTGGCCCGCGGCGATGCCGCTGCGGCGATGACGCGCGCGCCGTTGCGGCTGTCCGGCGAGCTGCGGATCGGGGGTCAGGATCACTTTTATCTGGAAACCCAGGCCAGTTGGGTCGAGATCGACAGCGAAGGCACGGTGCAGATCGCCGCCTCCACGCAGCACCCGACCGAAACCCAGGCCATCGTCGCCCGCGTGCTTGGCCTGCCGGCGCATCGGGTGGTCTGCCGCAGCCTGCGCATGGGCGGCGGCTTCGGCGGCAAGGAGACCCAGGCCAATCCATACGCCGCGATTGCGGCATTGGCGGCGTACAGGACCGGCCGCCCGGTGCGGATCAAGCTGACCCGCGGACTCGACATGCAGATGACCGGCAAACGCCATCCATTCCTCGGGCGCTATGAGGTCGGCTTCGATCAGCAAGGCCAGCTGCTGGCGCTGAAGGTCGAACTTATCGCCGACGGCGGCTGGAGCTGCGACCTGTCGCCGCCGGTGCTGATGCGCGCGATGGTGCATGTCGACAACGCCTACTTCGTGCCGGACATTGAGGTCACCGGCCGGATCGCA
>JAYUIZ010000110.1:0-9290 GCA_043765595.1 Lysobacter sp.
CGAACTGCTGCGCCTGCTGGCACCGCTGGACCTGTCCGGCGACGCCTTCGGCAAGGTCTACGAATACTTCTTGGGCAACTTCGCGATGAAGGAAGGCCAGAAGGGCGGGGTGTTCTATACGCCGGAAAGCATTGTCCGGCTGATCGTGGAAATTCTGCAGCCCTTCCACGGCCGTATTTTCGACCCCGCCTGCGGCTCCGGCGGGATGTTTGTGCAGTCGGCGGCGTTTGTGCAGCGCCACCACAAAAGCGCCACGCGCGAACTCACCGTCTACGGCAGCGAGAAAGCCAGCGACACCGTGAAGCTGGCCAAGATGAACCTCGCCGTGCACGGCCTGGGCGGCGACATCCGCGAATCCAATACCTATTACGAAGACGTGCACGACGCGGTGGCCGCCGACGGCACCGGCCGCTTCGATTTCGTCATGGCCAACCCGCCGTTCAATGTCTCCGGTGTGGACAAAGACCGCCTGAAGGACGACCCGCGTTTCAGGCTGGGCCTGCCCAACACCGACAACGCCAACTACCTGTGGATCCAGATGTTCCACGCCGCGCTCAACGCCAACGGCCGCGCCGGCTTTGTCATGGCCAATTCCGCCGGCGACGCGCGCGGCAGTGAGCTGGAGATCCGCAAGCAACTGATCGACAGCGGCGCGGTGGATGTCATCGTCAGCGTGGGGTCCAACTTCTTCTACACCGTCACCTTGCCTTGCACGCTGTGGTTTTTCGACAAGGGCAAGGCCAACGGCCCGCGCGCCGATACCGTGCTGTTTCTCGACGCACGTCCGTTCTTCCAGCAGGTCAGCCGCGCCATCCGCGAGTTCGCCCCGGAGCAGCTGGAGCTGCTGCCGAATATCGTCCGCTTGTATCGCGGCGACGTGCCGGAGTTGGATGCCGGCAGCGAAGCGCTGCTGCGCGAACGCTTCCCGAAACTCGCCTACGCCGATGTGGCCGGGCTGTGCAAAGCCGCCACACGCGCAGAGATTGAAGCGCAGGGCTGGAGTTTGAATCCGGGGCGGTATGTGGGGGTTGGGGAGCGTGCGGCGGATGAGTTTGACTTTGTGGAGCGGATTGCAGACCTACATGCTGAATTTATTGCGTTAGCAACTGAGGCGGAAGATCTTCAGAAAATTGTAATTTCCCACTTTTTAGAGTTGTCGCTATGACAGGTAAAACCGTTAGATTGGCTCAGGTTGTGAATGTCAAAGGCGGTAAACGTTTGCCTGCAGGAGCTTCATTTTCATCGGAAAAGACTAGTCACCCATACATCAGAGGGCAGGATATTCGCGATGGCAGAATTCGAGCTAATGATCAGTATTACATTAGTGAGGAGGTATTTCATAAGATCAGTCGCTACACTGTCGATGAAGGTGATGTGTGTGTCACGATCGTTGGAAATATAGGTGATGTTGGCATCATTCCTCCTGATTTGGCTGGTGCGAACCTGACAGAGAATGCTGTCAAACTTCTTCCAGCAGTTCCAGTTCTGGATCGACGATTCTTGGCCTATGCACTTCTTTCTCCTGATGCTCAGCAGCAGATGAAATTATCGGCGGCAGGTGCTGCACAGCCGAAACTTGGGATTTACAAGATCAATGAAATTCAAATCCCGTTCCCATGTTTCCATGTGCAAAAACGCATAGCATCGATTCTCTCCGCCTACGATGACCTGATCGAAAATAACACGCGGCGTATCGCGATTCTGGAAGAGATGGCGCGGCGGATTTACGAGGAGTGGTTTGTCCGCTTCCGTTTTCCCGGCCACGAAGATGTGGAGATGGTCGAGTCCGAGTTGGGTTTTGTGCCGTCTGCTTGGCTGGCGATGGAAGTCAAAAATTTAGTGCGTCGTCTTCCATCGGGTGTTGTCTACAGGGATTCGGAGGTTCAAATGACTGGCGACGTTCCCGTCGTAGATCAGTCTACATCTGAGTTTCTCGGGTTTCATAATGATGAGCCAGGGCACATGGCTACGGTGAATGCGCCGATTGTGATATTCGGAGACCATACCTGCAAGATGCAGTTGATGGTGACGCCATTCTCAGTTGGCCCAAACACAGTTCCGTTTGTAACCAGCGGCTTGCCTCCCCATTATGTTTACGCTCTTGTGCGTGGACTCGTCAGTACGCACGATTACAAGCGTCATTGGTCTGATCTTATTAAAAAGAGAGTCATTGTTGCGGATGAAATGCTGGCATTGAAATATTCGCAAACGGTGGCGCCAATGGCTGCCATGATCGAAAAGATGCGATGCGCTAACCGTAACCTCCGCACCACCCGCGACCTCCTGCTCCCCAAACTGATCTCCGGCGAAATTGATGTGTCGGCGATCCCCGCACCGGAGTCCATCGCCGCATGAAACCGCCGTCGGGAGTCAAGGATGTCTCCGCCGGCTTCGGCGAACTGCTGCTGGTGGAACAGCCGGCGATCGAATGGCTGACTGCGCTTGGCTGGCAGCACAAGAACCTCTACACCGAAACCTTCGGCGTCTATGGCAGCGAAGGCCGTGACAGCGAATCGCAGGTGATCCTGATCCCGCGCCTCAGCGCGGCGTTGACGGCGTTGAACCCCGGCTTGCCGTCGGAGGCGTACACGCAGGCGATCGAACAGCTTGTGCGGGATCGCTCGAAGCAGACCGCCGTCAACGCCAACCGTGAGGTCTATCGGCTGCTGAAGGACGGCGTGAAGGTGCGCCTGCCCGATGAGCACGGTGGCCACCGCATCGAAACCCTGCGCGTGATCGACTGGGCGGTGGCGGACAATAACGACTTCTTTCTGGCCTCGCAGCTGTGGGTGTCTGGCGACACGCCGCTGAGCGGCCTATACCGCCGCCGCTGCGACCTGATCGGCTTCGTCAACGGTCTGCCGCTGGTGTTCATCGAACTGAAAAACACCACCGTGCCGCTGAAAGCCGCGTTCGACCACAATCTGCGCGACTATCGCGGCCAGAGCGTGCCGCAGCTGTTCCACCCCAACGCCTTCATCCTGCTGTCCAACGGCCTGCAGACCCGTATCGGCACGCTGACCAGCGCCTGGGAGCACTGCTTCGACTGGAAGCGGGTGATCGACGAAGACGAACCCGCCGGCAAGGACGGCCGCAGCAGCCTGCACCGCGCCCTGCACGGCCTGTTGGAACCCACACGGCTGCTGGACTACATCGAGCACTTCACCGTGTTCGAGGAAGGCAAGGGCGGCTTGGTCAAGAAGGTGGCCAAAAATCACCAGTTTCTGGGTGTGAACAAGGCCATCGCCCGGCTGGAAGACCTGCGCCGCACCGACGCGCAGCAGCGCAAACGCCTGGGCGTGTTCTGGCATACGCAGGGCTCGGGCAAAAGCCTGTCGATGGTGTTCTTCACCCAGAAAGTGCTGCGCAAGGTGCTGGGCAGCTGCACGTTTGTGATCGTGACCGACCGCGAAGAGCTGGATGACCAGATCAGCAAGACCTTCAAAGCCACCGGCGCCACCACCCGCGAAAACGTGCGCGCCACCAGCGGCGAACATCTGAAGGAGCTGCTGCGCGGCAACGAGCGCTACGTGTTCACCCTGATCCAGAAATTCCGCACCGAGCCCGGCCAAGCCTACCCGGTGTTGTCCGCGCGCAGCGACGTGATTGTGATCACCGATGAAGCGCACCGCAGCCAGTACGACCTGTTCGCGCTGAACATGCGCAACGCGCTGCCGAATGCCGGCTTCATCGGGTTTACCGGCACGCCGCTGATCAAGGGCGAGGAAGAGCGCACCTGCGAAGTGTTCGGCGATTACGTCAGCGTGTACGACTTCGCGCGGTCCATCGAAGACGGCGCCACCGTGCCGCTGTACTACGAGAACCGCATCCCGGAAGTGCAGCTGACCAACGAAGGCCTGAACGAGGATCTGGAAGCATTGCTGGACGCTGCGGAGTTGGACGCGGACCAGGAAAAGAAAGTCGAACGCGAGTTCGCCCGCGAGTACCACATCATCACCCGCGAAGACCGGCTGGAGGCCATCGCCAAAGATATCGTGAGCCACTTCACCGGCCGCGGGTATCGCGGTAAAGCGATGATGGTCTGCATCGACAAAGCCACCGCCGTGCGCATGTACGACAAAGTGCAGGCGCGCTGGCAGACCGAACTTGCGCGCCTGCGCGGCGTGCTTGCGGCGGCGCAGGGCGACGCGCGCGAGGCGCTGATCGCCCGCATCCGGCTGATGGAGACCACCGACATGGCGGTTGTGGTGAGCCAGGGCCAGAACGAGATCGAAGACATGGGCAAGAAAGGCCTGGATATCGCCCCGCACCGGCAGAGGATGCAGAAGGAAGCGCTGGACGAGAAGTTCAAGGCCGACGACGACCCGCTGCGGCTGGTCTTTGTCTGCGCGATGTGGATCACCGGCTTCGATGTACCGACGTGTTCCACCATCTACCTCGACAAACCCATGCGCGCGCACACTCTGATGCAGACCATCGCGCGCGCCAACCGCGTGGCGCCGGGTAAGGAAAACGGCCTGATCGTGGATTACGTCGGTATTTTTCGCGCCCTGCAGAACGCGCTGGCCACGTATGTGCGGCCGACCGGCGGCGATGACGACGATGGAGGCCGACCGATCCGCGACAAGCAGGTGCTGGTGGCTGCGCTGCAGATCGCGCTGGACCAGACCATTGCCTTCGCACAGGCGCGCGGCGTGGATCTGCGCGCGATCGCGAACGCACAGGGCGGGCAGCGTCTGGAATTGATCGCAGCGGCCGTCGATGCGCTGCTGATGCCAGAGGCCGACAAGCAGGCCTTCCGTCAGCACGCCAACCGTGTGGCGCAGTTGTTCAAGGCAATTCTGCCCGACACGGCGGCCACCGCATTGGCACCGCTGTCGCTGGCGGTGGCCAGCGTGGCCGGCAGCATGCAGGCGCTGACCGATCCACCGGATATCTCGGACGTGATGAACGATGTGGACGCGTTGCTCAACGACTCCATTGCCACCGAGGGCTATCACATCGCCCCGGCCAAGGTGCTGGAAGGGCTGGTGAATCTGTCGGACATCGACTTCAAAGCGCTGCAGAAAGCGTTCGACACCGGTCGCAAGCGCACCGAGGCGGAGAAGTTGAAGCGACTGATTGAAGGCAAGCTGGCGGCGATGCTGCAGTTGAACGCCTCGCGGATCGATCTGGCTGAGAAATTCCAGAAGCTGATCGACGAATACAACGCTGGTAGCCGAAACACCGAAGGGTTTTTTGAAGGGCTGAAGGATTTCGTGCAGATTCTGACGACCGAAGATCGCCGTGCTATCGCCGAGGAATTGAGCGAAGAAGAATTGGCGCTGTTCGACATCCTGATCAAGCCGGAACCGGCGTTGTCGAAGAAAGAAGAGGCCGAAGTAAAGAAGGTCTGCCGCGAACTGCTCGCGACACTGAAACGCGAGAAGCTGGTGTTGGATTGGCGCGAGAAGCAGCAGGCTCCCGCAGCGGTGATGCAGGCATTGAAGGCACAATTCCGCAGGTTGCCGGAGCCGTTTACGCGCGACATGCGCGAAGAGAAGCGTGCGCGTGCTTACGCGCATGTCTATGACCATTATTTCGGCGCGGGTGTGAGCGCCTACGCCAACTAGAAGAGTGCTGTGACATGGAAAAGTCGTTGTTCACCAACCGGAATTCCCATCGGGATTTCGTCCGAGAGGCATTGTTGTCAGCAAGTAGCCCGGGTAAGCGTACAGCGCGCAGCCAGGGCGATCGTAAGCGGTGTGGTCTCCGCGACCGATCAAGATCAAAAGCCCCGGGTACGGCCTACGACTTTACCCGGGCTACTCGCTCCTCGTCGCCGATGAAATTCAGAGCCATTCAAGGCCGATCATTGAAATGCGCTACGCCCAGTTCCTGAGAGACAGCGCCAACGTGGATACACTCTGCGGCATGCGGATATCGACATTTACATGGCCTTCGATATCGAAGTCTATGAGGCAGAGCAGAAGTTCCCGGAAGTTCAGGCGCTGCATTGCTGTCTTCAGACGAATTATCGCAATGCATGAGCGCTGCTATTTTCACTAAGAAGCGGGATCCCAGCTTGCGGCGGGATGTAGTGATTGTTTCAGATGTGCTAAGGCGGCGGCAGCTGTAGTCGCTCGTTCTCAACCCAAGGAAGGTATGCCGATGAAAGATCTGAACCTGATCGTCCCGCTGTTGAACATAGGTTAGTGCAACATCAACCCATCAGCGGACGCATCCGCGCTATCTTCAACGCACCCGATCAAGCGGAGGCCCGGCGCTTTCTTGCGCAGGCGATAGAACAGTGGCGTAAGGACGCCCCGCGGCTGGCGGACTGGGCCGAGCGAAGCTTGCCCGATGGCTTCGCGGTGTTCGACTATCCCCAGGCCCACCGCGTGCGCCTGCGCACGACCAATGGACTGCAACGGATCAATCGCGAACTCAAGCGACGCACACGCGTGGCTTCGATCTTCCCCAACAGCGCTTCATGCCTGCGACTGGTGTCAGCACTGCTGGCCGAGTTTGACGAGGAGTGGATGACCGGGAAAATGTACCTGACATTCAAACCGTAAACCCCGTCATCCGTGCGGAACCGCCTTGCAGAGGTTTACAGAAAAGATAATGCATAACGCGATTTCCGTGTTTTACACACCAGTTTGCTGGCGTCGCGGCGATGATGTTTTGTCGGTATTCGCCGTGCACAGCCGGTGCTGTGAATCGGAAAATTCCTACACGACGTGGTGCGGTCCTCCGATATCGGGCCATGCATCGTTGCGCGATTATATCTGGACCGCGGGAATTCGCCCGTGACAGACGGGAGGTGTTGGATGGACATGTGTTTGTCGGAGGCCCGATTGCCGCTGACGTTCGCTGCCGATGACTTGGCGGCAGTGGACGCGGCACTTGATGCGCTGGAATCGCGGTTGTGCATGCTGATTTCGCTGCGGCCCGATCTCCAGCTGGGATTGGCCAGGATGGGCGAGAAGTCCGAGGCGTTCTGCCGGCGGACATTGGCGGCGATGGCTGCGCAGCCGGTGCTCATGGTGCCCGAGTTGGATCTGGCTGCTGCCCAGGCCGACCTGGCTGCGGCGGATGCGCTGCATCCGCGCGTGGTGCGTCTGCGGCGTCTGGCCGAACGCGCCGAGGACACTGAACTGGCGCTGGGCAGCGACGTGATGGTGGCGGCATTGCAGGGTCATGCGTGGCTGCAGGCGGCGGACTGCATCGAAGAAACGGTAGAGCTGCGCAGGTGCGGATAAGCGCCTGTCGATCGGTACGTATACGGGACGTTGCGCATCGCACGCCTCAACGGAAATAATTGCCCGCGATCTGCTCGAACGCATCCAGCATGAGGCGCTCATCGGTCATCGCCACCAGATCTTTGATCACATTGGCCCGCAGCTTCGGGTTTTCGAGATCGCGCACGGTGGCGCGCATATTTTCGACGCTGCGGGCCATTTCCAGGATATCCGCGTCCATCAGCTGTTCGAGTTGTTCCGGCCGTTTGATGCGGCCATGCATCATCAGGATGCCGGGCGGCGTGGCATCGTCGATCGCGCGTGCGATATCGGATTCCAGCGATTTGAGCTGCGCCTTGAGCAGTGCGCTGTACTCTCGCAGGGTGTCTTCGGCCAGCGTTTCGGCGACGGGATTGCTCTGCATCGTCTGGTTGTGCAGTTTCAGCAGCGAGAGAAGATCCTTGTTCTGATAGGCGGTGTTGAGGCCCTGCATCGCTTCGGTCTTGCGCAGTTTTTCGTCGGCATCCTGTTCGCGGTCGGGATGCATGCTGCTGGCGAGCTTGCGATAGAGCGCGCGCAGCAGGTCGGGCCTGGGCGATACGGCATCGTCTTCGTTGTTCGATAGCGGCGGCGTCTTATTGTGCTTTTTGGCGCTTTTTTTCCCAGAGCGCTTGTCGGCGCGCTTCTGTCGTTGGGCATCCTTCTTGCGCTCTTCTGCTCCCATTGCATCGAGCAGCCGCGCCTGCGCGCGTTCCACGAAGGCTTCGTGCGATTCGTCCGCGCCCCGCTCGATGCTGGCTTCACCAAACATTTGCCGGAACATTTCGATGATCTCGGCCTCCTGCTCGGCTTCATCATGCTGTGCGATTTCAGCCATGGGCTCGTCGCTGTGACGGTCGTGGATATCGATCAGGGTGTCGTCGGCGCCGCCGTGCGCGATGACGTTCTCGATGATATGCAGCAGGCAGTCGGTCAGCGCGTCGCGACGCCGCGCCGTCATGCGCAGACCTTTCGGCGGTGAGGTCAGCAGCGCATCGAGCTGCACGACCATGGTTTTCTGCGCATCCGTCAGCTGCCGCAGTACCGGTTCCATTTTCGTGCGGTACTTCTGCACGATCATGGCCGGTTGTTGCTGCCATGCCGCGAGCAATGCCTGACTCTCTTCGATGCGCCGGGTCAGGCGATCGAACTCGCGCTGCAGCGGCGAGCGCTTCGCAGCCACAGCGCTGGCGGTGAGCGATTTCTTTCCCGAAGCCGGAGGCGGGGCAGAGCCGAAAAGATCGAACGGAGTGTCGTCGTGCATGAGGAGTTTGTGAAAGAGTGGAATGATATGCGGTGGTGCCGCCATCCTGGCGGCTTTCGATGCTGCGGGTGCCGGCCGAATGGTGTCAGGTGAAGCTGGCGCACACAAGTCTGGCCACGTGTACATCAGCGCCGGTATGCCGCCTGCGGTTCGTTGACGTTGCCTTTCGCATTCAGCATCAAATGTTCGCGCAGCCAATCGGCGAATCCGGTTTCGGACAGGCTGCCTTCGGCGAGCCCAAGATAGATCGGGTAGAGCTTGATGTCGTCCGCCCGCAGTCTGGCGCTGTTGAGACGAATGAAGGTTTCGCAGGCCACGGCGGCTGTGCGTTTGTTTCCGTCGATGAATGGATGGTTGCGCGCCAACCCATAGGCCAGACTGGAAGACAGTGCCGCCAGGTCCGGCTGTGGATCGCCGTAGGCGAACAACTGCTGCGGACGCGCGATTGCTGAGTCAAGCAGAGTCTCGTCGCGCACGCCGATGCTGCCGCCATGTTCGGCGAGCTGTCGGTCGTGGATGGCGAGGGCCAGCCGCTTACTGATCCAGATCACCATGGGTCACCTACTGCGAGAGCTTATGCAGCAGCGTGCGGCGCTCGCGCATCACTTCTTCGGCCACCTCCATCTGCGCCGCGAGTTCCGGGTCGTAAGTGGTCAACACAATGCCGCCCGGGGTTTCCAGTGCATACAACTCATCGCCTTTTTCCAGACGCATCCTGGTCAGTAGTTCCTTGGGCAGGATCACACCGGCAGAATTGCCTACTGTTGTAATTTTCAGTTTCATAGCGGTCACACGGAAGGTAG
>JAYUIZ010000111.1:0-1053 GCA_043765595.1 Lysobacter sp.
CAAGGGTCTTCGCCTAGCGGCCAAGTTGGGATGAGTTGCAAGGGGGACATCGTTGCCCGTCAGGGAGGATCTATCGTGGACGATGAAGTTTCAACGCGAGTTTTTACGTCGTGATCGAAGCGATTGTGGAGAACGAATCGCCTCGCGCATTTCAGCGTTTCAGGTTGTGGGTGTCCCAGTCTTTCAGTGCCAGTCTTTCAGTGGGTGTCCCAGTCTTTCCATTTCCCAGTCTTTCTCATGATAGCTTCGGTCCCTTCGGCCCCGGCCCATCTTGATTCGGATCGCCCTGCGTCGGCGGGGTTTGCGTTTGCGCGATGAGCGTGCGCGCCTGCGCCATCTGCTCTGTGAGTTTCACCGCGCCTTCACTGCTCTGCGCCAACGGCCGGTCGGCCAGCTCCGCAGCGTTGCCCGCTGAGGTTCTTGCCCACTCCGCGTACAGGTTGGGGGTGTCGGTCATGCCTACGGTCTTGCCATCATCGGAGAACTTCGCCGCGCCAATCGTGGAGAGTCCTTGCGACAGCGCCCGCTCGGTAAGCGCGCCGGCCAGTTGCTTGCTGTATTCGTCGGGCGTGCGGCCCAACGCGTGATCGCGCTCATGTATCACCTCCAGCAGCGTCGCGTACATGCCGTGGTTGCGATGCGCGGAATTGTCGAGCAACGGCGCATCTTTCTCCAGTGCGGTGGTCATGTCCGTCCGCGTCCGCGCAATGTCTTCTGGCGTCGTCACGGCCGCCATTACATACGTCTTGCCATCGGTCTCCAAGCGCAGGCTGGCGATCGCGGCTTGGCCATCGGGCTGTGGTAGCGCCTGCAGTGCGGTGGTGGCGGGGTCCAGCCCGTTCGCGTCCCATGTTCCGCGCACGGCGACTGCAGTGGCAGCGATCTGCTCGGCGTTCGCATCGACACCCGCGTTGCGATACGCGCCCGCCACCGTGTCGCGCAGGCGCGCATCGGCGTCCATCGCCGGTACGGGCAGAATCTCACGCGATGGCGGCAGGCGCGCCTGCAGCACATCGCGGGTCGCTTCCAGCTCATCGTGGAGCCGACCGGTTG
>JAYUIZ010000112.1:0-1012 GCA_043765595.1 Lysobacter sp.
ACGCCGGGCGCCGACGACATCACGGTCTTGCGGCACGTCCGAACGAGCGCAGACAAGCGCGCTGCCGAGGAAGTCGCGGATCGCAAACCATGCCTGGACTTCGAAGCGTTTCGGAGCTTGTTCGACCGAGTGGCCACCGAGCTCAAGACCGGGCTGCGTCAGTCGCAACCCATCACGGCGGGAAGCCGGTCCATCGAGGCCGGGGACTTCTTCGTCCTTGATGGAGTGACCTTGTACGTCGCCGATGTGGGCGAGCCGCTGAAGACCACGGCCGGCGAAGTGGATCGCCGCCTGCGCCTTGTCTTCGCCAACGGCACCGAGAGCAACTTGCTGCTGCGCTCGCAGCAGCGCGCGTTCTACAACGACCCTGCGGCACGCCGCCTGGTTTCGCCCGAGACCGGGCAGTTGTCATTCGGCGGCGAACTGGAGCCGGATGATGTCGAGAGCGGCACCATTTACGTCTTGCGCTCGCAATCCGATCATCCGTATGTCGCGCAACACCGCGACCTGATCCACAAAATTGGCGTCACCGGCAGCCGGGTGGAGACGCGCATTGCGAATGCCGAACACGAGGCGACCTATCTCCTGGCGAAGGTTGACGTGGTGGCCACCTACAAGCTGGCGGGCATCAACCGAACGCGGATGGAGAACCTCATCCACAGGCTGTTCGCGCCCGCCCGCTTGGACATCACGATCAATGACCGCTTCGGCCACCCGGTGCAGCCGGAGGAGTGGTTCCTGGTTCCGCTGTTCGCCATCGACGAGGCCGTCGAGCGCATCAGGGACGGCTCCATCACGGGCTATGTCTACGACCCCACGGCGGCGCGGCTGGCCAAGGCAGGGGCGCCCACCGTCTGACGGTGCAATGCGGCGAGAAGTCGGTGGGCCGACCGATGCGAGAGGCCGCTTACTTTGCAATGCGGCTACCCAGTCAGGCACTCAGGATATGGCCGCCGATCGAAGGCCGCACAACGTCGACTTCGAAGACGTGAAGACCGTGATGAGCGAGATC
>JAYUIZ010000113.1:0-3105 GCA_043765595.1 Lysobacter sp.
TGTCCACGGCCCAGGTGCTGAAACAGCGCGTGCTGGTGTATGGCGCTGGCAGCAACGCCAATCTCATCAATACCCGGCTGCGGCGCCAGAGTGATCGCCAATCGTTCAATATCCTCGGCTTCGTACCGGTGGGCCCCCAGCCTATCGCGGTCGACGAGGCGCAGTTGATCCGCACCGACGAAACCCTGTGCACGATCGCCGTTCGCCTGGACGTCGACGAGATCGTGATTGCGCCCGACGAACGGCGGGGCGCAATGCCGATGGAACAGATGCTCAATTGCGTGCAACAGGGCGTGCTGGTCACCGACCTGTCGACGTTCTTCGAGCGCGAAGCCGGTATGGTGCAGCTCAATATCGTCGACCCGTCCTGGTTGGTGTTTTCGGGCGGTTTCGACTATTCCACGCCGCGCCGTCTGACCAAGCGCTTTTTCGATCTGATCGCCGCCGGTGCGCTGCTGGCAGTGGCCTGGCCGGTGATGCTGCTGGTCGCATTGGCGGTGAGGCTGGAATCGAAAGGCCCGGTGATCTACCGCCAGATCCGCGTCGGCGAGCATGGCCGGCACTTCGAGATGGTGAAATTCCGCAGCATGCGCGTCGACGCCGAAAGCGACGGCGTGGCGCGCTGGGCGACCAAGAACGACGACCGCAGTACGCGCATCGGCAAGTTCATCCGTAAGACGCGCTTGGACGAACTGCCGCAGCTGTTCCTGGTGCTGGGCGGCGAGATGAGCTTTGTCGGCCCGCGCCCGGAGCGTCCGCAGTTCGTCGAAATGCTGAACAATGAGATTCGCTATTACGCCGTGCGTCATTCCGTGAAACCGGGACTCACCGGCTGGGCGCAGTTGCGCTATCCCTATGGTGCGTCGGTGCGCGATGCGAACGAAAAACTGAAATTTGACTTGTTCTACGTCAAGAACCACGGCCTGATCTTCGATCTGATGATCATGCTGCAGACGGTCGAGGTGGTGCTGTTCGGCCGCGGTGCGCGCTGAGCGACTTGTAGCTGCGGTCTGCGCGCGCGTAGGAGGGCCTTCAGGCCCGAGCTTTCAAGTGAATGTGGGCATAAATGTGGCCATGTGGGCAGAGCTCGGGGCTGAAGCCCCTCCTACATAGAATCGTAGGCTGGGCTGAGCGCAGCGAAGCCCAGCATGCGGTTGCGATTCGGTCGATGCGATGCTGGGCTTCGCTGCGCTCAGCCCACCCTACGCGTGCACTACGCAGCGTCTCCAGCCCTCAACTCCGCCCCAGCAGGGCCGCGAGCATCCGCTTCGCCACCCATGGCAGCAGCGCAAACGCTTGCTTCCGCGCGGTGGCGGTGGGGGCCTGCTTCATTGCCGCACGCCATAGCCGCCAGGCGTCGCGCCAACGCTTGCGGATGACCATGCCGCGCGCATTCCGCGCGTAGGTGATGGCCAGCGCTTCGCGGCGCACGGAGATGTCGACGATGCCTTCAGCATCGGCGACCGCGCGCTCCACGACCTTCACATAGTCGTCGTAGGTCGTCGCGGTCGCTGACAGTCCGTCGTGGCCGCGCATCGCTTCGACCAGCGGTGCTTCCACCACGCCGATCTGCCATTGCCGGGCGACGCGCAGGTGGAAATCGATGTCTTCTGCGGTGCGCAGCGAGGGGTCGAAGCCGCCGCACGTCTCGAAGACTTCGCGTCTGAACATGACCGATGCCGGCACCAGCGACGGATTCAGCAGCAGCCAGCGCAGCGCCCAGCCGTCCTCGCGTAATACGTCGCGACGGTGGAAGGTGTCGTAAGGCGTGCCGTCGGCGTCCACGCGCACCACATCGCACAGGACCATGCCGAATTCGGGGTGCGAATCTAGCCATGCGACCTGACGCGCGGTTTTCTCGGGCAGCCACAGATCGTCGCTGTCCAGTAGTGCGAAATAGCGGCCGGTGGCAAGCGCCATGCCGGCGTTGCGGGCTGCGGACACGCCAGCGTTGGCCTGCCTGAGGTAGCGGATGCGTTCTCCGTAACGGGCGCGCAGCGTCTCGCCGGTGCCGTCTGTGGAACCGTCGTCCACGACCAGTATTTCGTCGACCGGATGCGTCTGCGCCAGGACCGAGTCGATAGCGCGCTGCACCAGTTCGCACCGGTTATAGGTCGGTATAATCACGGAAACTTCGGTGAGGGCTTCGATCGCGCGCGCCATGCTCAAGGACTTCGCCAGAAAGTGTCTGTATTTCAGCGGTGCGCTTGGCCTATATCACCGGCTGCGCAACGTCGATAGTTTAACGGTCGTGATGTTCCACCGCACCCTGCGTCCGGACGATCCGCGCTGGGCCTCATGCGATCCCGACTATACCCTCGGCGAGGACCTGTTCGTCTCGTCGCTGGCGTTCTTCAAACGTCATTATCGCGTGGTGTCGCTGCAGGACGTCCTGCGCGCGCGTCGCGACGGCACCGGGCTACCGCCGCGCGCGCTGCTGATCAGTTTCGACGACGGCTGGCTGGACAATGTCGATTACGCCCTGCCGGCGCTGCGTAGCGCCGGTCTGCCGGCAGTGATGTTCGTGGCCGCCGATGCGGTGGGCGCGAGGCAGCCGTTCTACCAGGAACAGATTGTCGCGGCGTGGCGGCTCGGCAAGCTGTCGCTGCAGGCGCTGGCCGCCAGCGTCGCCGAACACGCCGGCGAATCGTGTGGCGGCGATCATGCAGGCATCGCGGGTCTGCGTCTGCTGATCGCACAGCTCGAAGCGATGCCGTCGACATCGCGCCGCGCCGTTCTGGAACGTCATGCCGATGCGCTGAACGATGGTCTGCAGCACATGATCGACGTTGACGATCTCGCGCGGCTGCGCGCGGGCGGGGTGGAACTGGGATTGCACGGCAAGAGTCACGTGGCGATGACCCGCGCGGAGGATCTCGCGAACGAACTCGGCGGCGCGCGCGCAGCGATGGCGGCGATGCTGTCGCCGCCGTCGCCCGATGCGGGCTTGGCTTCCGACGCCTGCGCGACGATGTCGTTTCCGCATGGTGCGTTTGACGACGCGATTGCTGCGCAGGCGCGCAAAACCGGCTATGAATTGTTGTTCACCAGCGTGCCGGTGTTGAATCCAGTGGGCGTATTCTATCTAACATGTTACCAACAGAA
>JAYUIZ010000114.1:0-9253 GCA_043765595.1 Lysobacter sp.
ACGGTCGGCATGGCCGCGCAGGGCATGCGCCCGGTCGCCGAAGCGCAGTTCGACGGCTTCGTGTATCCGATGATCGATCACATCGTCTGCCACGCGGTGCGCATGCGCTATCGCACCCGTGGCCGCCTCACCTGCCCGATGGTGCTGCGCGTGCCGTGGGGCGGCGGGATCCGCGCGCCGGAGCATCACAGCGAGGCCAACGAAGCGATGTTCACCAACGTGCCCGGTCTGCGCGTGGTGATGCCGTCATCGCCGCAGCGTGCGTATGGCCTGCTACTGGCCGCGATCCGCGACGACGACCCGGTGATCTACATGGAACCCAAGCGCATCTATCGTCAATATAAGGAACTTGTTCCCGACGACGGCGAAGCGCTGCCGCTGGACGTGTGCTACGTGCTGCGCGACGGCAGCGATGTGACCCTGGTGACCTGGGGCGCACAGGTCAAGGAATGTCTGGAAGCTGCCGATGCATTGGCGAAGGATGGGATCAGCGCTGAAGTGATCGACGTCGCCACGCTCAAGCCGCTGGACTTCCCCACCATCGCCGAATCGGTCTGCAAGACAGGCCGCTGCGTGATCGTGCACGAAGCGCCGAAGACCGCCGGTTTCGGCGCCGAGATCGCCGCGCGTCTCGCCGAAGAGTCGATGTACGACCTCGTCGCGCCGGTCGAGCGCGTTACCGGCTACGACACGCATATCCCGCTGTTCCGCCTGGAAATGAAGTACCTGCCCAGCGTCGAGAAGATCGTCGCCGCCGCGAAGCGGACGCTGGCGGCGAGTTGAGCGATGCCGATATCTGGCGCAAGAGCAAATCCCCCATCGCCTGCTGCGCAGGCGATCGCCCCCTTTTCCAAAGGGGGCTGGAAAGACGCCGCGCTTTTTGCCTACTCAGGAGGACAAAGCCGGACAGGTGCTGGGCGTTTTACCCTCCTTGCAAAAACGGACCGGAAAGACGCTTGTCGCTTTACCCACTTTGAAAAAGGGGGTCGGCATCGCGCAGCGATGACGGGGGGATTTGCGCTTCGCGCACCACTGGCCAGCAGCTCCATCTGATGCCAGCCCGCGTGGTCCGCGACTATCGCACCCAGTACGCGAACCCGATCAGGTTCGCTCAGGGCGAAATCATGACGGTCGGCGCGCGCGACACCGAATGGCCGGCCTTCATCTGGACCACGATCGTCGACGGCAATGCCGGCTGGGCACCCTTCGACTGGCTAAAACCGCTCGACGACGCCCGCGCTAAAGCGCTGCGCGATTATTCCGCGCAGGAACTCGATGTGGACGCAGGTGATGCCGTGACCCTGCTACACGAACTCGGCGGATGGTGGTGGTGCGAACACATGAATGCACGCTGTGGCTGGGTGCCGACGGAACATGTGGAACACGCATGACCGACCCGAAAGTAGAGCAGCTGCTACACGACTTGCAGCTCACCCATCCCGATCTGCATGCGTTGGTGCAGGCTGTACGTAGCATGGTCCGCGCGGTGGCGCCGAAGATGTCCGAGCGGGTGATGTACGGGGGCATCCTGTTTTCTGCGCCCGAACAATTTTGCGGCATGTTCGCCTATTCCACTCACGCCACCATGGAATTTGGCAAGGGCGCTGAACTTGAGGACACGCACCGCATGCTCGAAGGCAACGGCAAATTTCGTCGCCACATCAAACTGCAGACGCTTGCCGATATCGAATCGAAACACCTCAAAGACTACATCGCGCAAGCGCTTCGACTTTCCATCCGACCGTCGACATGATCGTCCGACGCCATCGGCAACAGAATCAAAGGAATCCCCCATGAGCCAGACCAAAACCTTCATCCTCCCCGACCTCGGCGAAGGCCTGCCGGACGCCACCATCGTCGAATGGTTCGTGAAACCGGGCGACACCATCAAGCTCGATGCGCCTCTGGTGTCGATGGAAACCGCGAAGGCTGTGGTGGAAGTGCCGTCGCCGGTGTCGGGCAAGGTACTGAAGCTCGCGGGCGGCGATGGCGACGTGGTCGTCACCGGCACGATGCTGGCGGAATTCGAGATCGACCCCTCGATGCCGCAGCGCGCCGACGGCCAGGACACCGGCCACCACCACACGCCACCGCCATCCCCTGTAGGAGGGGCTTCAGCCCCGAGCCCTACACCATCGACAGAGAAGATTCCCGCGACCAGCGAAGCCAAGCGCGACGACGCCGGCACCGTGGTCGGCGCGATGCAGAGTTCCGATGCGGTGCGCAGCGAGGCCGCGGTCGCAGTGGGCGGCGTGAAGGCGATGCCCGCGGTGCGTGCGATGGCGCGCAAGCTCGGCGTCGATCTGTCGCGCGTGCGCGCCACCGGCGCCGACGGCGTGGCAACGATGGACGATGTGAAACGCGCGGCGGCCGATGGCTCGGCGCGAATCGGCTCTGCTCCTGTGGGAGCGACGCAAGTCGCGACTTCACACGCCGCCGCTGCCCCTTTCGCGACTCGCGTCGCTCCCACAAACAGCATTGCCACAAACAGCGCTCCCACAAACGCGATGGCTCAACGCACACAGCTGTCCGCCACCGGCAAACCGATGCGCACACAGCCGCCGGGCGTATCCGCCAGCGGTCAGCCGGAACAGCTCAAGGGCGTGCGCCGCAACATGGCGCGGGTGATGGCCGATGCGCACACCAAAGTGGTGCCGACCACGCTCACAGACGACGCCGACATCCATGCCTGGGCACACGGCAACGACATGACCGTGCGCCTAGTGCGCGCGATCTGTGCCGCAGCAAAAGCGGTGCCGGCGCTAAACGCCTGGTTCGACGGCGACAATCTCACCCGCACCCTGCATCCGCACGTCGACATCGGCATCGCGGTGGATACCGACGACGGCCTGTTTGTGCCCGCATTGCGCAACGCCGACGTGCTGGACGCACGCGGCGTGCGCGAAGCGATCACCCGCCTGCGCATCCAGGTCGAAGACCGCAGCATTCCGTCCAGCGAACTCAGCGGTTACACCATTTCGCTGTCGAACTTCGGCATGTTCGCCGGCCGCTATGCCACGCCGGTAGTGGTGCCGCCGTGCGTCGCCATCGTCGCCGCCGGCCGCGCCCGTCACCAGATCACCCCGGTGCTCGGCGGCTTTGAATCGCACAAGGTCATTCCGCTGTCGCTCACCTTCGATCACCGCGTCTGCACCGGCGGCGAAGCCACGCGCTTCCTGCGTGCGATGTTGGATGATCTGGGGTTGCAGAACTGACGCAGCGCCGCATCCATCGGTGGATGTCGGCGGGCCTTGGGCTCGCCTCGCGGTTCCACGGCAAATGGCATGAGTTCGACGCCAAAACGCTTCGCAGGAGGGCCTTCAGGCCCGAGCTTTTCGGATTGCGCGGAAAGCCAGGAGCTCGGGCCTGAAGGCCCTCCTACGGAGCCGGCATGCGAAGCCGGCATCCTGATTGCAAACGCGACACGTCGTTGCAATCAATACCTCGGCACCGCCTCATCCACCTCAAGACTCCACGCATCAATCCCACCAACAACGTTGTAGAGATCCGCGAACCCCTGCTGCGCAAAATACAACGCAGCTTGCGCGCTGCGGCCGCCGTGGTGGCAGAGGAAGGCGATGGGCGCGTCCTTGGGCAGCGCGAGCAGGCGTTCGAGGCCGCCGTCTTCCAGACCTTCATGCGTGATCGCGACCGATGCGATCGCGCGTTCCTCCGGCGGACGCACATCGACCAGCGTGACCGCGCCCGCGCGCGCCTGCGCGTCAGCATCAACAACGGAAAGATTGCGGAAGGACATGGCGGCTCCTGATGATGCGGCGATGCGTGGCATCATGCCGCGATGACGTCGCCTTCCGCCAGTCCGGCCGCCACCCTGCATCGGGTTCCGCGCCGCCCGCACGCGTGGATCTGGCTGTTGGCGCTGTCGCAGCTGCTGGTGGCGGCTGCGTGGTGGTGCTGGGGCTGGACGGTTGGGCTGCCGCTGTTGATCGCCAGCCACGCGCCGTTCTGGTGGGGCACGCTGTGGCCGTATTCGCGCCTGTTCGGGCCGGTGCTGAATCGTTTGCCGATCACCGCAAAACAGGTCTGGCTCACGATCGACGACGGCCCGTCCGACGACACACTCGCCGTGCTCGACGCACTCGACGCGCACGATGCGAAAGCCACCTTCTTCCTGGTGGGCACGCGCGCGGCGCGTCATCCACAGCGCGTTCGCGAGATCCTGCGTCGCGGCCACGGCATCGGCAATCACAGCGCCAGTCATCCCGCGCGCTGGTTCTGGGCGTTGGGGCCGTCGCGGATGCGTCGCGAAATCGCGGACACACAGCGGATCCTGCATGACATTTCCGGAGCGCCGCCGCGCTGGTTCCGCGCGGTGGTCGGCATGAGCAATCCGTTCGTCAACGCCGCGCTGAAAACGCACGGCCTCGCGCGGGTGGCGTGGAGCGCGCGTGGCTTCGACGGGGTGGCCGCGGATTCTCAAGCGGTGGTTGAACGGATTGAACGCGGGCTTTCGCCCGGTGCGATCGTGCTGCTGCATGAGGGCGCCACGCATGGGCGGAATGTCGCAACGCTGCGCCTGCTGCTGCAGCGGCTGGATGCGCTGGGGTATCGCACCGTGTTGCCGTAGGGTTTTTGTGGGGGCGGCGCGAGCCGCGAAGCTGGCGGCGCATCAGACGGAGCGGAAAATGCAATCCCAGAGCACATGCTTTCGTACATCACGATGGCACGGGGCATCGCCGTTTCAATCTTGCGGGCCTCGCGGCTCGCGCCGCTCCCACAAAAAGCGCAGCGCTCACAGGAAAGCTGTTCCTGCAAAACAGAATTACGATCCGACGCGCTTCGCGACGATCAACCAGTTGTTGAACGGGGTGTTGCCGTAGAGCGGCGTAAATTCGGCCTGCAGGCCGGCGGCTTCCAGCGCGGCACGCAGGCCGTCGAGGGTGGGATAGCTGCGCGGACGGAACTGCATCCAGCCGACCCAGTTGGCAAGCAGGTCGGTAACGCGCGAGGTGCGTGCGCGGCCGGTGGTGTCGTCGATGGCGCTGCGGATCACCAGTTTGGCGCCGGGCGTGAGCATCGCGGCCATCTTCGCGATCAGCGCGCGCTGCCCGTCGGCGTCGAGATACTGCAATACATCGAGGATGGCGACGCTGCCGCGATGCTCCGGCGTGGTGTTGGCCAGATCAACCACGTCGAACTGCGTCTGCGCGAAGCCGCGCTTATCGGCGACGCGGCGTGCACGGGCGATCTTGGCGGCATCGTTGTCGACGCCGCGATACGCCAGCGTCTGCCCGTCGAAGCGCAGCGCGTGCGCAAGCAGGCCCAGGCCGCAGCCGAGGTCAAGCAACGGTTCGCTGCTGTCGCGCAGCGCAGCGAGCACGCCGGGATACAGCGGATCGCTGCCGAGCTTGGCGCGCACGTAGTAGTAGTCGTAGCGATTGCCGAGTGGAAACGATGGCAGGAACGCCTCGGCGATGCGTCGCGCATCGGCGGAGGCGAACGGCAGCGTGGCCGCAGTCACGGCGACGACCTCGAGAGCATGCGCCGCAAGGCCGGCAGCGCAAGTCGCGTCCATTCGGTGTACATCGCCGCGGAGGGATGCAGACCGTCGCCGGCAAGCATCGCCGGCTCTGCGCCGCGCGCGCGGCTGACCGGCGCGATATCGATGAAGACAACGCCACGTTCGGCGCAGATCTTCGCCGCAGCCGCGTTGTAAGCATCGAGTTCGCGCGCGATCGCGGCGATGTCGCGGCCGCTGTCCACGGCGAACGGGGTCACGCCCCAGTCGGGAATCGCGAGCACGAACACGCGGTCGGGGCGGCGTCCAGCGAAGCCGATCGCGCGTTCCAGCAGGATCGCGAATTCGTGCGCGTACTCGTCGACGGCGCGGCCGCGATACTGATTGTTGACGCCGATCAGCAGACTCACCAATGCGTGGTCTTCCCCGAGCGGTTCAGCCGCGTTGATCGCGGCCGACAGTTCGTCGGTGGTCCAGCCGGTGGTGGCGATGATACGAGGGTTGTCGATGATGATGCCCTCGGCGCGCAGCGCGGCCGCAAGTTGCATCGGCCAGCGCCCGGCGGCTTCGACATTCTCGCCGATGGTGTAGCTGTCGCCGAGGGCCAGATACGCGGCTGCCCCCGAATCCGCGGTGTCATCGGCAGCGCCGGCCGCGAGTATCGCTGCGAACACGATCGACGCGACCGTCATTGAATCAGGCGACCGCAGCGCGCTGCGCGGACACGGCGTCTGCGCGACGCTGCAGTACGCGTTCGATGCGCGCGAACACTTCACGCAGTACCGGCGCTTCCGGCAGCAAGGTCACACGGAAGAAATTGCGTTCCGGCACGTTGAAGCTGGAGCCCGGCACGATCAATACATCCTCGGTTTCCAGCATTTCCAGCGCAAACGCGTGGTCGTCGAACCCGTGTGCAGCGACGCCGACCACAGACGGGAAGCCGTACAGCGCGCCGGCCGGCGCGACCAGCTGCAGATGCTCGCTGGCGTCGCAGCAATCGACCAATGCGCGGCGGGTCTCGTACAGCCGGCCGCCGGGCGCGGTGAGCGCGCTGATGGTGTCGGCGCCGTGCAGCGCGGCGTCGATGGCAAACTGGCCTGGCACGTTCGCGCACAGGCGCAGCGCGCCGAGCAGATCCATCGCGTGGTGGAAATCGCCGCTAGCCAGCGGGTCGCCGCTCAGCACTGCCCAACCGACGCGCCAGCCGCAGGCGCGATGCACTTTCGACAGCCCGCCGAACGACAGGCACGGCAGATCGCCGGCCAGCGGCGCCAGCGGTTCGAACTGCGCATCGTCATACAAGATCTGATCGTAGATCTCGTCCGTCATCAGCAGCAGGTTGTGCTTCGCGGCGATGGCGACGATACGTTCGAGGATCACGCGCGGATAATTCGCGCCGGTTGGATTGTTCGGATTGATCAGCACGATCGCGCGGGTGCGCGATGACACCAGCTGCGCGATCTCGTCGGGATCGGGCAGGAAGCCGTTGTCGGCATGGCAGCGGTAGTACACGGGCCGGCCGTCGTTGAGGATGGTCGCGGCCGACCACAGGGGATAGTCGGGCGACGGCAGCAGCACTTCGTCGCCGGGATTGAGCAGCGCGCGCAGGCTCAGGTCGATCAGCTCGCTGACGCCATTGCCGATGAACACGCGCTCGGGCGGGGCGTTCGGCGTGCCGCGCTGTTTGTGGAAGGCGGCAATGGCCTCGCGCGCGGCCGGCAGGCCCTGCTGGTGGGTGTAGGGATCTGTATCGGCGATGTGGTCGGCGATGGCCCGCTGCAGGTGTTCCGGCGCGCGGAACCCGAAGGCGCCCGGGTTGCCGATGTTGAGCTTGATCTGCGTCCGGCCTTGGGCCTCCAGCTCGCGCGCGCGTCGGGCAAGTTCGCCGCGGATCTCGTAACGGACTTCCGAAAGACGTTCGCGGGTCTTGAGAACGGGCTTCGGGATGTGATGCGGACTGGAGGGCGACATCGGTTCGGCGGGCGCAAAAAAGTCGCCAAAGACTAGCAGATCGCCACAAAGAACCGGCCGGCTGCGCCTTGCACAGCGCTTGGCACAGGGCCTCGAACAAGGCCTGTGCCAGCACCACGACCGCCCGCAACCGCCCGCAACCGCCGGCCGCATGGCGTCCATTCCGGCCGGATCCGTCCGCCGCGACATAGAATCGGCGCATGACCAATCGCTTCCCACTCGTTTGACCGCCGCCGCGCCCGCCCCGGTTCCCGTCCTCGACGCCATCGGCTGGCCGTTTCCCGGCCAGGCCGGGCATGAGGTCACCGAGCCGGACTGGGCCGCCGCCTTCGCTGCGAATCCGCAGGCGCGTCCGGCGCGGGTGATCGAACAGCATCGCTCCGGCTATGTCGTCGCCGAAGCGCCCGGCCACGCGCTGAGCGTGGAATCGCCGCCGGAATGGATGCGCCGCCGCTTCCCGTCGCAAGACCGCGCCGCGGTCGGCGACTGGGTCTTGATCGAGGACCGTCCGCCCCGCACCCAGATCGTGGCCCTGCTGGCGCGGCGCAGCACCATCAAGCGCGCCGCCGCCGGCGAGCATTACCAGCAGCAGGTGATCGCCGCGAACATCGACACGGTGTTCGTAGTCTGCGGCTTGGATGCCGACTTCAACCCGCGCCGGATCGAACGCTACCTGCTGCTGGTCCGCGGCGGCGGCACCGCGCACGGTTCGCCCAATCCGGTGGTGGTGCTGACCAAGGCCGACGTGGAAGGCAACGACGCCGAAGCCTCGCTGGCGGCGCTGGCCGAGCTGGCCGCGCAGGGCATCGTCGCGGTCGCGGTGAACGCCAGAGACCGCGCCAGCGTGGCCGCGCTGGACCCGTGGCTGGGGCCGGGCCGCACCGCGGTGCTGGTGGGCTCGTCGGGCGCCGGCAAATCGACTTTGACCAACACCCTGCTGGGCGAAGAAAAGATGAAGACCAACGCGGTGCGCGAAAACGACGCCCGCGGCCGTCATACCACCACCTTCCGCACGCTGCTGCCGCTGCCGTCGGGCGGCTGCCTGATCGACACCCCCGGCATGCGCGAACTCAAGCCGACCGGCGAGGAACATCTGGCCGATGGCGGTTTCGCGGATATCGAAACCCTGACCGGCGAGTGCAAGTTCCGCGACTGCCACCACGCCCGCGAACCTGGCTGCGCGATACGCGCGGCGCTGGAAGCCGGCACCCTGGACCCGGCACGGCTGGCCAACTACCTCAAACTGCGCGACGAGGTGGCCGCCGCCGCCGAAAAACTCGCGACCCGGATAGTGCAGAACGCCAACCCCAGAACCGGAAGCAAACCGCGGCACAAGCCGTCGGATGATCGGTATGGCAGGAATTGAAGCCGGCTTTGCCGGAGCAGACTTTGCCGGAGCCGACTTTGCCGGGACCGATTTTGCCGGGGCAGGCTTTTGCGATGGCTTGCTTGTGTGGGAGCGACGCGAGTCGCGACTGGCTGCGGACAGACTTTCCGCCAGCCTTTGCTACTCCCACCGCACTCACTTCGGATTCAATCCAAGGGCTTCGATCACCGTGCCATGAGTGACTGTTCCGACATCGCCGCTGCTGTCGCGACTCGCGTCGCTCCCACAAAAACAAAGCCATGAGTTTTTCTGTCGACATCGTCCATCACGCCGCGCTCGACGCGCGCCTGGTCGCTCCGGTATGGGAAAGATTGACGCAAAGCTCTTGCCAGAGTCTGTTTCTGCCGGAGGCTGTTTCTGCGGGAGTCTGTGTGTGCGGGAGTCTGTTTGTCCGGGCGGCCGTTTGTCCGGGCGGC
>JAYUIZ010000115.1:0-9223 GCA_043765595.1 Lysobacter sp.
CAGCGTGCATGACATCGCCGACGACATCGCTGTCCATCACCTCAAACCTCTGTCAGCCAATCGCAGGACCAGCTGCTTTCGCCGCGCACGGTGCGTGCGTAGACCGCAGCGATGTCGTGGCTCAGCGGGCTGTCAGCGTCGTAGATGCGACCATCGATCTCGCCGATAGAGGTGACTTCAGCGGCGGTGCCGCAGGCGAACACTTCGTCCGCGTGCAGCAATTCCTCGATTGAGACCGGGCGCGATTCGGCGCCTGTCAATCGGATCAGGGTGTCGCGGGTGATGCCGGGCAATGCGTCGCGATGTTCGACCGCGATGATCCGACCGTCGCGCACCATAAACAGATTGGCACCCGTGCATTCGACCACAAAGCCGTCATCGTCGATGAACATCGCCTCGTCGAAACCGCGCGCTTTGACTTCGCGCTTGGCCAGAATCGAGTTGACGTAGGCACCGCACAGTTTCAGCGGCGGCAGCGCACTGGCCGGATTGCGACGCCAGCTCGACACCGATACGCGCGTGCGGTTGCCGCCCAGATGGACGTTGGTGGACGACGTCGCAACCATCATGTGTTGCGGATGGCCGGCCACATCCAAACCGAAACTGCCTTCGCCAAACCACGCCAGCGGACGCACGTAAGCGTCGCCCAGCCGGTTGGCGCGCAGCGTCGACAGCACCGCATCGGTGGCCT
Organism: Lysobacter sp.; assembly: GCA_043765595.1. GTDB lineage: Bacteria > Pseudomonadota > Gammaproteobacteria > Xanthomonadales > Xanthomonadaceae > Lysobacter_I. The sequence goes on from JAYUIZ010000115.1 coordinate 692, forward strand.
GCGCCGCGTCGAAGGTCATGCCCAACAGTTCGGCGCCTGTGCGCATGCGTTCCAGATGTTCCGGCAGACGGAACACCGCCGCGCCGCGTTTGGTGGCGTAGGCGCGGATGCCTTCGAACACGCCGCTGCCGTAGTGCAGAGCGTGCGTATTCAGCGCTGCCTGTGCACGGTTGGCGTCGACGATGTCACCGTCGAACCACAGCTTCTGCGGTGTGTCGTTCGCGGGCGCTGCGCTGCGTGCGGCATCGGTATGCACTGCGGGACGTTCCAGCATGGCGGAAGCGTTCAGGGACATGGCTGCACCTGCACGTCGAGACAGTCATAGAGTTTCGCCAACTGCTGATGCAGGCCTTCGGCGGAGCGGTCGCCCTCCACGGTCATCTGCAGATGCCAGCGGTCGCCGTCGGCGCGGGTTTCGCCTTCGATCGCAATCGGGCTGAAACCGCGCCGTTCGGCGGTGCCGAGCACACGGGACAGCGCGCCTTCGGCTTGGCGCAGGGTCAGATCGAGTCGATAGCGCATTGGGGCACGGCTCCTGCGGTGTCTGTGGAAGAAGTGGGAAGCAGCGGTTCGGCAATCTGCACCAGCACGAACGCTTCGTCGGCATCAAGCATTTCGCTGTTGTTGCGGTTCGGCGGCACCAGTGGCCAGACGTTCGCGGTCTGATCGATCGCGACGTGCAGCAGCATTGGACCGTGCGCGGCCATCAGCGCCTGCAGCGCGGATTCGACATCGTCGGCGCGATCGACTTTCATCGCCTGCAGTCCGAACGCCAGCGCCAGCGCGCAGAAGTCCGGGTTGTCGCTCAGGTCGACTTCGGAATAGCGGCGCTCGAAGAACAGCTCCTGCCACTGGCGCACCATGCCCAGCGCCTGATTGTCGAGCAACACGATTTTCACCGGCAGCCGATACCGCGCCACGGTCGCCAATTCCTGCACATTCATCAGGAACGAGCCGTCGCCGCTGACGCAGATCACCTGCGCGTCGGGCTTGACCATCTGCGCGCCGATCGCGGCCGGCAGACCAAAGCCCATCGCACCGAGCGCACCGCTGGTGAGGTGGTTGCGCGGATGATCGAAGCGCCAATGCTGCGCCACCCACATCTGATGCTGACCCACGTCGCAGCTGACGATGGCCTCCGGCGCCAATTCCGACAGCCGCCGCAGCAGCGCCGGGGCATACACCGTGTCGCCGGGGGCGTCATAGCGCGGCGCACACTGCTGCTTGGCGTGCAGACAGGCATCGCGCCACGCGTGCCGCGCAGTGCCGTGACGGCCGTGCAGATGCGCGGCCGCCGCCGTCATCATCCGCTCCAGGCTGATCGAGAGATCGCCCTGCACAGGCGCGTCGGCGGTGCGCAGCTTGCCGATTTCGCAGGCGTCGATATCCAGATGCACCACGCGCGCGTTCGGCGCGAACTCGGCGAGTTTGCCGGTGGCGCGGTCGTCGAAGCGCGCGCCGACCACAAACAGCAGATCGCTTTCATGCACGGCGAGATTCGAGGCGCGATTGCCGTGCATGCCGAGCATGCCCATATTCAACGGATGCGAATGCGGCAGTGCGCCCAGCGCTTTCAGCGTCAACACGGTCGGAATCTGTGTGGCGTCGACAAACGCGCGGAAGGCCTCCACCGCATCGCCCAGCGCGATCCCGCCACCGGCGTAGATGATCGGCTTCTGCGCCAATGCCAACTGCGCCAATGCCGCATGCAGCGCAGCGTCGCTGGCGCCGGGCACCGCATCGACCGTCGCCGGCACGTGCGCGGGCAGATGTGAGGCGTCGGCGTTCTGTACGTCTTTCGGCAGATCGATCAGCACCGGGCCGGGCCGACCTTCGCGGGCAAGCCGAAAGGCCTGGCGCACCACGTTGGGCAGATCATTCACGCTGCGCGGCAGGAAGTTGTGCTTTACGATCGGCATGGTCATGCCGAATACGTCCAACTCCTGGAACGCATCGGTGCCCAACAGCGCGGTGCCCACTTGGCCGGTAATGCAGACCATCGGCACCGAATCCAGCATCGCATCGGCGATGCCAGTGACCAGATTCGAAGCGCCTGGCCCCGAAGTCGCGACGCAGACGCCGACGCGGCCGCTGGCGCGCGCATAACCGTTCGCTGCAAACGCCGCGCCCTGTTCGTGGCGTACCAGCACGTGTTTGAGCGGCGATCCGTGCAGCGCATCGTAGAAGGGCATGATCGCGCCGCCGGGATACCCGAACAGCGTGTCCACGCCCTCAGCGCGCAGCGCTTCCACCAGCCAGCGGGCACCATTCATTCAGGCAGTCTCGGCAATCGGATGGGTGGAGGGCTTCGCGGCTTCTGCAGCGTCCGGCGTCGCGGCTAACTGTGGTGTGCTCTGCTGCAGCCACTGCATTTTTGCGCGCAGTTCGCGGCCGACTTTTTCGATCGGATGATCCAGATCGGCCTGCTGGAACTTCTTGTAATTCGGCAGGCCGGCGTCGTATTCCGCCACCCAACGCTGCACAAAGGTGCCGTCCTGGATTTCGCTCAGGATGTCTTTCATCCGCGCCTTGGTATCGGCGTTGATCACCCGCGGACCGCTGACGAAATCGCCGTACTGCGCGGTTTCCGACACAAATTCAAGCATGCGAGTGATGCCGCCTTCGTAAAACAGGTCGACGATCAGTTTCAGTTCGTGCAGCACTTCGTAATACGCGATTTCTGGCTGGTAACCGGCTTCCACCAGCGTCTCGAAGCCTGCCTGCACTAGCGCGCTGGCGCCACCGCACAGCACCGCCTGTTCGCCGAACAGATCGGTCTCGGTTTCTTCCTTGAACGTGGTTTTGATGAGATTGGCGCGCGCGCCGCCAAGGCCCGCTGCGTAGAGTTTCGCGAATTCTTCGGCGCGGCCGCTGGTGTCCTGGTGCATGGCGTAGATGCAGGGCACGCCGCGACCGATTTCATATTCACGACGCACCAGTGCGCCTGGGCCCTTGGGCGCCACCAGCACGACATCAAGATCCGCGCGCGGCGAGATCATCCCGAAATGCACGTTCAGACCATGCGCGAACAGCAGGCACGCGCCCTGTTTCATATTCACGGCCAGCACGTCGTTGTAAAGCTTCTTCTGCACCATGTCGGGGGTCAGCACCGCGACCAGATCGGCACCGGCCGCCGCTTCTGCAGGTGTCTTCACGGTGAAGCCGTCGGCGAGCGCCTTGACTTCGGTCGGGCCGCCCGGGCGCAGGCCAACCACGACATCGAAGCCCGAATCGCGGAGATTGAGCGCGTGCGCGCGGCCTTGGCTGCCGTAACCGATGATTGCGATGGTGGGTTGAGTAGAAGCGTTCATGAAAAAGATCCTGGTAGGAGGGGCTTGTAGGAGGGGCTTCAGCCCCGATGCTTTTTTTTGAAAATGGAATAAAAAAGTTTGGTTTTCTTTTCTGTCATCCCGAACCCGTTTTTTTGGGTGAGGGATCTGCTGTATGTTTTTTTGCTTCTGACAGCAGATCCCTCACCTGCGGTTCGGGATGACAGTTTTTTTGGATGGCAGCCGTTTTTTAGTCAGGCAGATACCTTACTTTCGCTGTTCGCATCGGCCATCAATGCCGCATCGATCCGCCGCGTGTCGTCCAGCAGCCCCGGCGACGTCACCGCGCCCTGCGATGCCGAGCGCACGTCGCGTGCGAACTTCGCCAGCACGCCGTGGCGCACCCGCGGTGTAATGCGCACTGCGGTGCGCGAGGACAGATCGGCAGCGACATCCAGCCGGCGCGAAGCGACATCGATGGTCACCACATCGCCTTCGCGCAGCTTCGCAATCGGGCCGCCGTGCGCGGCTTCCGGCGATACGTGGCCGACCATGAACCCGTGGGTGGCGCCGCTGAAGCGGCCGTCAGTCAGCAGCGCCACATCGTTGCCCAGACGCTGGCCGACCAGCGCCGCCGTCACCGCGAGCATCTCGCGCATGCCGGGGCCACCGGCCGGGCCTTCAAAGCGGATCACCACGATGTCGCCGGCGTTGATCTTCCGCGCCTGCACCGCGGCGAACGCGGCTTCCTCGCTGTCGAACACGCGTGCCGGGCCGGTGTGTTTCTCGCGGCCGTGCCCAGCGAGCTTGACGATGCAGCCGTCGGGCGCGAGATCTCCGTACAGGATCGAATAGCCGCCGCGCGGTTTGATCGGATCGCTGACCGGGCGCACCACGTCCTGCGTGGGCGATGTCGTCGCGGCTTTCGAGTCCGCAAAAAAACTTTGGCCGGCGACCGTAGGGATATCCTCGATCAGACCGGCCATTTGCAGTGCCTGCACCACCAGTGCGGTACCACCCTGTTCAAACATTTCCGCCGCGGTGTAGCGGCCGCCCGGCTTCAGATCGGCGATCACCGGCGTGTTGGCGCTCGCCGCTTCAAATTCTTCCAGATCGAAACGCACGCCGGCTTCATGCGCGATCGCCAGCAGATGCAGCGCGGCGTTGGTCGAGCCGGCGGTCGCCGACACCGCGCGCGCGGCGTTGCGCAGCGCGGTCAGGCTGAGCAACTGGCGCGGCGTGGGGCCGCCGTCGTTCAGCAGTTTCATAACGAGTTCGCCGCAGCGTTCGGCGGCCTTGGCTTTCTCCGGATGCGTGGCCGGGATGTCGTTCTCGCCCAGCGGCGACAGCCCCAGAAACGTCAGCACCATCGCCATCGTGTTGGCGGTGAACTGGCCGCCGCAGGCGCCCGCACCGGGGCAGGCGGTGCGCTCGATTTCGTCGAGTTCAGCGTCGTCGATCTTGCCGGCCGCATGTGCGCCCACCGCTTCGAACACGTCCTGTATGGTCAGCGCGCGTTCGCTCCCGTCTTTGGATGTGCAGCGGCCGGGCATGATCGTGCCGCCGTAGAGGATCACCGTCGGGATATCCAATCGTGCCGCCGCCATCGCCGCGGCGGGAATGGTCTTGTCGCAGCCCACCAGCAGCACCATCGCGTCGAGGCAGTGGCCGGTCACTGCGAGTTCTATCGAATCGGCAATGGTTTCGCGCGACGCCAGCGAGGCGCGCATGCCGTCGCTGCCCATCGCGATGCCGTCGGTCACGGCAATGGTGTTGAATTCGAACGGCGTACCGCCGCCGGCAATGATGCCGCGACGCGCGTCCTGGGCCAGATCGCGCAGGGTGATGTTGCAGGGAGAGACGTCGGACCAAGTGTGGATCACCGCCACCAGCGGCTTGGCGATGGCCGCATCGTCGAGGCCGGTGGCGCGAAGCATGGCGCGCGCCGGGGCGCGGGCGGGTCCGTGTTTGATCGCATCGCTGAGCATGTCGCGGAATCCTTGAAGCGTTGGTGATGTCATGGCTGGAAGAAATCGAGGCTGGAAAAAACGTGGCTGCAAAATCAGTGATTGAAAAAAATCGTGCCCAGAAACGCGAAAACCCCCGCACCTTCTTCAGGGGCGGAGGTTTTTGTAAACCCGGGTTGTCAGTCGCTCAACCCAATCCCGCACCTGTGGTGTTGGTAATAAGGACGACGACGACAAGAACGAGCGACGCGAGTGAGACGTTGATAACGGTGCTATCGATGCGCTTGGCCTGCCTAGCGCTCGCATGTGCCGCCGCCGCACGATGTGCGGGGTCGTGTTGCGGGTGCTGGATGCTGCGCTGCGTCATTGATGAAGAGAACCACGTCGTTTCCGGGAATGTCAAGCCTATGACTGCTGACGAATTGTAATAAGCGCAATGATGGCCCTGAGCCATGGCATGAACTCCTGTTCGATCAATACGATAGCCACTCGTCGCGGTGCCTCCGATGGGTGCGATGACAAGGCGCTCCTGGCCGCGGTCTACCGCACCATGGATGGCGTTGGGAGACCAATTGCGCGAATTTCGCCCCTGCGCGACGGCGGATAGGATGCATCGGAGCCACCTTCTGTGATCGCAATGACGATGCGGCGATCACGCGCGTCCTGATTGACGGCACTTCACGTGACGGCAGGCCAATTCCGGGTCTAGACTCGGGCCGCAAGCGACGACCGACGCCTTCGGTCCGACAGCCAGCGAGGTTCGCGGTGAAGCCTACGGACATCCGGAACCCGGACACTTTCCACAAAGTCGTCGATTGCCAGTGGGCCTGCCCCGCACACACGCCCGTCCCCGAATATATCCGGATGATCGCCGCCGGACGTTACGCTGATGCCTACATGGTCAATTGGCACAGCAACGTCTTCCCCGGCATCCTCGGCCGCACCTGCGACCGTCCCTGCGAACCGGCCTGCCGGCGCGGTCGGGTGGAAGAAAACAACGGCAGCGGCCCGGATCCGGTTCCGCCCGAGCCGGTCGCCATCTGCCGGCTCAAGCGCGTCGCCGCCGACAACAAGGGCGACGTCAGCGCACGCATGCCGCCGCCGGCGACCAGTAGCAACGGCCGGCGCATCGCCTGCGTCGGCGCCGGACCATCGGCGCTGACCGTCGCCCGCGACCTCGCCCCGCTGGGCTATCGGGTGACCGTATTCGAGGCCGATCCCAAACCGGGCGGCTTCATGCGCACCCAGGTGCCGCGGTTTCGACTGCCGGAGGAAGTGATCGACGAGGAAACCGGCTACATCCTCGATCTGGGCGTCGAATTCATCGGCAACCGCCGCATCGAGTCGATGAAAGCGCTGCTGACCGAAGGCTACGACGCGGTGTTCGTCGGCAGCGGCGCGCCGCGTGGCCGCGATCTGGACCTGCCCGGCCGCCAAGAGGCCGCGACGCAGATCCATGTCGGCCTCGACTGGCTGGCCAGCGTGTATTTCGGCCACGTGACGAAGGTGGGCAAGCGCGTACTCGTCCTCGGCGGCGGCAATACCGCGATGGACTGCTGTCGTTCCGCGCGCCGGCTCGGTGGCGAAGAAGTGAAGGTGATCGTGCGTTCGGGCTTCGACGAAATGAAGGCGAGCGCATGGGAGAAGGAAGACGCGATGCACGAGGGTATTCCGATCCTCGATTTCCGCGTGCCGAAAGCCTTCGTCCACGCCAGCGGCCGGTTGACCGGCATGAGCTTCGAGAAAGTGCGCGCCGAGTACGACGCCAAGGGTCGGCGCAAACTGGTGCCGACCGGCGAGCCCGACGAATTCTTCCCCTGCGACGAAGTGCTGATCGCGGTCGGCCAGGAAAACACGTTTCCGTGGATCGAACGCGAGGTCGGCATCGATTTCGATGAATGGGGCATGCCGGTGGTGGACAAGGTCACCCATCAGTCGAGCCTGCCGCACGTATTGTTCGGCGGCGATGCCGCGTTCGGACCCAAGAACATCATCTGGGCGGTCGCCCATGGCCACGCGGCCGCGATCAGCATCGATAAGCTGCTCAACGGCGAGGACACGCAAGAGCGTTCCGGCCCGGAAGTGACGCTGATCTCGCAGAAGATGGGCATCCACGAGTGGAGCTACGACAACGGCGTGTCGAACGACGAACGCTACAAGGTGCCGTGGTCGGAAGCGGCGAAGAAGCTGGACAGCATCAGCACCGAAGTGGAACTGGGCTTCGACATCGCCACCGCATGGAAAGAAACCCAGCGCTGCCTGAACTGCGATGTGCAGACGGTGTTCGTCAAGGACAAATGCATCGAGTGCGACGCCTGCGCCGACATCTGTCCGACCGACTGCATTACCTTCACTGCCAACGGCGATGAGCAAGATCTGCGCACGCGCCTGACCGCGCCCGCCCTGAACCTGACGCAGGACCTGTACGTGTCCGAACCGCTGAAAACCCTGCGGGTGATGGTGAAGGACGAAGACGTCTGCCTGCACTGCGGCCTTTGCGCTGAACGCTGCCCCACCGGCGCCTGGGACATGCAGAAGTTCCTGTTCAACGAAACCCAGGCCGGCCAAGGCTGTCGCAGCGCGAAGAAGATGGAGACGGCATGATGGGAAGCATTCAAAACATCACCGTCCCCGCAGCCTTCAAGGAAAATGCGTTCCTCGCCTTTCCCCCCTTTGAAAAAGGGGGGCAGGGGGGATTTGCTGTTGATCTTCTCATCTGCACAGCAGAGCAAATCCCCCTCGATCCCCCTTTTTCAAAGGGGGAGGAAACCCCATGACACATTTTCAACAGGCATCGGTGCAACATCCACAGGTGCAACATCCACAGGTGCAACATCCGCAGGTGCAACATCCGCAGGTGCAACAGCCACGCATCCAGGCGATCAACGATTTCGTCGTCAAGTTCGCCAACGTCAACGGCTCGGGCTCGGCCTCGGCCAACGAGCTGTTTGCGAAGGCGATCCTGCGCATGGGTGTGCCGGTCAGCCCGCGCAACATCTTTCCATCCAACATCCAGGGTCTGCCGACCTGGTATGAGGTGCGCGTCTGCGAGCGCGGCTGGCTCGGCCGCCGCGGCGGCGTCGACATGATGGTGGCGATGAATCCGCAGACCTGGGACGCGGATATCGCCGAGATCGACACCGGCGGCTATCTGTTCTACGACGACAGCAAGCCGCTGCCGAAATCGAAATTCCGCGACGACATCCACGTACTCGGCGTGCCGCTGACCGAAATTTGCAACGCGACCTACAGCGATCCGCGCCAGCGCCAGCTGTTCAAGAACATCATGTATGTCG
>JAYUIZ010000116.1:0-9222 GCA_043765595.1 Lysobacter sp.
ACATCGCGAGGAGGTTTGTAGTGGCGGAGCTATAAGTGTTGTCTCTTGTCCTGTTGTCGCCGGTTGGACTGCTGACGATATTGCCGACCCCACGGTGCAACGAAGAGAGGGATGGTTCATACATGTATCGCCAAGCCATCGAACCCGAGTCATCGAGGATGAACCAGAGATTCGGCGGCACGCCGTTGTTGGTCTGCATCGGAACATCGGGCAGCGAAACCGCGGCGTGCACGGGCAAACCGAGAATCGTGGCGAGACAAATCAGAACAGGCGCCAGGCACGACTTGCGCGCGCTACGGACGGATGCGGTGGTGCGGGAAGTATTGTTCACGGCTGCCTCGGCTTATTTGCCAGCGAAAATGGTTTGCAACGTCACGGACGCGCGGCCGGCTTGCTGACTCAGTACGGTCACGCGATAACGCGGCGTCAGGCACAGCGGGTGTATCGGTGAAAGCCGGTCGCAGTCGCGCCAGTTCGGGCCTTCGCCCATTTCTTCGACGATATAGCGAGGCGCTGCGGTGTTGGGGTCGGAGACCGATGCGGTCCGCCACGCATTGAAACCGGAATCGGGCGCCCAGCGTTCGCGGGTAGCGGGCAGCGGTCGCGCGCAGAGGCCGTTCACGCAGCCGGCAGCGGGGAACACCGGTATCGGGGTGAGCGCGGCTTCCGCTTCGCGTAGCCCCGCCTCGGCGACCTGGAAACTCAGGCTGCGATCGAGCAGATTAGAGGTCATGCGCTCTTCAAGCACGGTGCTGCGCAAACTGGCGAGCCCCAGCAAGGTCATCAGCAGCAGGAGGATGAGCACCACTACCAGAGTGGCGCCGCGCTGCCGATGGATCGGCGTGACGGGATGGCGTGCTTGGCGGTTCATTCCATGCGATTCCGTAGAGTGACGGTATGGGCGACACGACGCGCGAGCTGCGCACCGCCGACGCCGGCGCCGTCGGCACTGAGCATGTCGAGGGTCACGCGCACGGCGGTGACATCATTCCAGCGGTTGGCGGGGATTGCTGTGGCATCGACATAACCTGGCGCACCTTCCAGCAGATACTGGAGCTCCATGTCGTTGACGCCTTGGGCGATTTCCTGATCGCGCACGGTCAGAACGCCAGCGGTATTGACGACCGTACTGCGGAACAACGAATTGCCGCCGCCCGCGGCCGTGCCCACATACCAGCGCATCGGCTGCATTCGTATCACGGTGGCGCTGGCACTGGTTTCCGTAGGAATGGGGCCGAACCGCTTCACCTTGCCGTTCACGCTGCAGGTCGCGGGGCTGGAATATCCCAGTCCTTTCGAGCAGTTGCCTGGATTGCCGCTGTTGTTGTGCAGAAGAACATTGCCGGCCACGCCGGTCACCTGGAACAACGAGGCCTGGCTCCAGTCGCAGATAATCGCGAGGTCGGACACGTTGAATCCGTCAGCAGCCGTGTTGAGCGTGATGCCGGTAGCCGCCGGGTCGTGGTTGACGACCACAGCGCTGCTGGAGCTGTCTCCGCCCATCAGGTCAATCGCGTCGGTACCCGCCACCCGGGTGGCTGGGCTGCCGCCGGGAATGACGGCTTCATAGCCGGTGATGCCGTTGTTCCAGTTGGTCCACCACCGCGTCGTCGGATTGTTCAGCAGGTTGACGATCTTCAGCGGCTCCTGCCGCTCTGCATTCCCGCAGGGCGTGCCACCAGCTTCGCGCAAGTCGCGCGACAGCAGTTCAAAGGCCATGCGGCCATTTTCCTGCACCCGACCCAAGCCTTCGGTCGCGCGATAGGTCTGGCGGTTGGAAATAAAGATGGCGCTGGCGCTGCCGACCACCAGCAGGCCGAGCATCATGGCGATCATCAGTTCGACCAGGGTGAGGCCGCGAACAGCATCGCGCCCGGACAGACGACCACGAAGGGAATAACGCCGCGCGGAAAGTGTCATGAGTGTCATATGCGAGTCGTCGTGCTGAGGGTCTGCGCGACGTTTCCGCCGCTACCGCGGGAGTCGTCCCAACGCACCGTGACCGTACAGACCGTGGCAACGCAGGTCACCTGGCCACAGGCGGTGGCGCCGAGATTCTGCTGCAGGACTGTGATCCACTGGCGCTGGTCGCTGGTGATGAGGGAGCTGGCCGTAGGCGCCACACAGGTCATACCCATGTTGTAGCCGCCGCCGCGAGCACCATCAGGGTTGGCGCGCATCGCATCGAGAATGGTGTAGACGTGCATCACGCCCTGACTGCGTTCGAGCGAGCTCTGGCTGTTGCGCAAGGCGGTGGCCTGCATGGCGGCCACGCCGAGCAGACCAATGGCCAGAACAAGCACCGCGACCAGCACTTCGATCAGGCCCACGCCGCGTATTGCGGCAAGCGAGCGCGGGGCGCGCCGCCTAACGGCGATACGCTTCTGCAATGGAGTGGAAGGCAAGGACATCAGAGATTCCCCGGAGCGTTGCATGCGCCAGCGGCATTGATCGGAGCGCGCACCGCGACACGGCCACCGATTGCGATATTGACGTCGCGCACGTTCAGAGCCGGCCTGGTCACCGGCAGACAGACGCGAAGGTTGCCCTCCAGCAGGTTGTTGCCTGCATAGGCAAGACCGTCGGCGCGGAAGGTGACGCGGGTGTTGGCGCTGGTCACGCTGAGGCTGGAGAGCACCTGTACAGGCGCTTCGATGATGCCGGCGCGCACGATTTCGGCTGCATCGGCCACGTTGTCGCCGTTCGCATCCGCGAATACGATCCAACCACGCCACGGCGATGCGTTGCTGCAGTTGGCCCCGTCCGTACTCTGGCAGAGCGAGGTGCGCACATTGCCGCGGATGGCTTCCGAACGCGCAATCTGCACGGCAGCCACCAGTTCGTTGGCATTGCCGGTAAGGCGATTACTGTTGATCACTTCGTTGAACAGCGGCGCCGCAAGTCCCATCAATACCGCGAGTACGGTCACGGTAATGGCCAACTCGACGAGCGTGAAACCGCGGGAGAGGCCGCGGGACAGCGCGCGCGACGCTTGTGTTTGCGGGTCGGTGGATGGGTGTGTATGTCGGCACTGGACTCGCATTTCGCCTCCACGATCAATGTCAGTGAGCATAGGCCCAGCCTCCGGCCTAGGCCAAACGGTGCCCGATAGGCGGGCTGCGCGGAAGCATGAACGGTCCCCCCTGCCCGTTCGCACGCCACCCGGGCATCATGGTCCGATGTTGAACCTCTCATTCAAGCCGCCATCCCAGCCCTCGCACAGCCAGCGCCCAGGCGCGCCGGCCTTGGCCGTCAGCCCACTCGACAGCCTGTGGCAGGGACGGGTGGTGATCTGGGTGGTGCTCGCCGCCGAAGGTCTGGCGGCCGTCCTGACACTGGCCGGCGATGCGCCGCTGGGCCGCTGGATCCGTTTCGGGCTGCTTTCGCTGATGGTGCAGTGGGTGGCGCTGCTGACCCTTGGCGGCCTGTATCTGTTGCGCAAACGTCTCGACGACGTCAAGCCGCAAATCATCGCCTATCTCGCGCTTGCGCTGCTGCTGCTCAGCAGCTGGTCGGTCCTGGCGATCAGCGATCTGCTGCTGGGCGAGCTCTGGCGCATTTCCGAAGCCGCACGGCTGGACGTCATGCTGCGCGTCACCGGCATCGTGATGATCGTCGGATGGCTGGCGCTGGCCGCGTTCCAGAACCACTGGCGCCTGCGTCTGCTGGCGGTGCGCGCGAAACAAGCAGAACTGGCCGCGTTGCAGGCCCGGGTCCGTCCGCATTTCCTGTTCAACACCTTGAACACCGGCGCTGCACTGATCCACAGCCGACCCGACGAAGCCGAACAACTGCTGCTCGATCTCGCGGATCTGTTCCGCGCCGCGCTTGGCGGCCCGCGCGAGATTCCGCTGGGCGAAGAGATCGCGCTGATCGAACGTTATCTGGAGATCGAATCCCTGCGCTTCGGCGAACGCCTGCGCGTGCGCTGGACCCGGCCCGACCCGATGCCAGAAGCGTTGGTCCCGTCGCTGTCGCTGCAGCCGCTGGTCGAGAATGCGATCAAGCACGGTATCGAACGCATCGCCGGGGGCGGTGAAATCGACATCCGCATCGACAGCGATGAGCGCGGCATCGTCATCGTTATCTCGAACCCGATTCCTGCCAAACCCATATGCGCTGCAGCCGGCCACAACGTCGGCCTGCCCTCATCGCTCGCGCAGATCGAGGCCTACACCGAAGGCCGCGGCAGCGTCGAAGTGAAAAGCGAAGACGGCCGGTTCATCGTGACCGTGACGCTGCCGGCGAAGGGTTGAACTTCGCCGGCGCGCGGACCGCATCGACGCGCGATCAGGAAATCACTTCGTAACACGGCCTGTACGCGCCGGAAATCTTCATCCGGCGCTGTTCGACGAATGCCTGCAACAGCGCATCGAGCGACTGCATCATGTCCGGATCGCCGTGGATCTTGAACGGTCCGAATTCCTCGATCCGCCGCAAACCGTCTTCCTTCACATTGCCGGCGACGATGCCGGAAAACGCACGGCGCAAATCCGCGGCGAGTTCGTGAGGTTTTCGCCCGTGGTGCAGATCCAGCGCGGCCATCGCCTCGTGGGTCGGCACGAACGGCTGCTGGAACGTCAGCGGAATCTCCAGCGACCAGTTGAAATAGAACGAATCCTTCTCGGCGATACGATGCTCACGCACCTTGCGGATGCCTGCGGCCATGTGCTTGGAGACTTTCGCAGGATCGTTGACGATGATCTCGTAGCGCGATGTCGCGGCTTCGCCCAACGTCAAACGCAGAAACTTGTCGATCTGCTCGAAGTACGGCGCCGATGCAGCCGGACCGGTGAGGATCAGCGGGAACGGCAAGCCCGCATTTTCTTCGCGCAGCAGGATGCCGAGCAGATAGAGGATTTCCTCCGCCGTGCCGACGCCGCCGGGAAACACGATGATGCCGTGGCCCATGCGCACGAAGGCTTCGAGACGTTTTTCGATGTCCGGCATGATCACCAGATGATTCACGATCGGATTCGGCGATTCGGCGGCGATGATACCCGGCTCGGTGATCCCGATATAGCGCATGCGGCGATGGCGCTGCTTGGCATGGGCGATCGTCGCGCCTTTCATCGGCCCCTTCATCGCGCCCGGGCCGCAGCCGGTGCAGATATCCAACCCGCGCAGGCCCAGCTCGTAGCCGACCTGCTTGGTGTAGAGATATTCGTCGCGGTTGATCGAATGACCGCCCCAGCAGACGACCAGATTCGGATTGGTCGGATGCAAAATTCGCGCATTGCGCAAAAGCCCGAACACAGCATCGGTGATGCCTTCGGAGGTCGACAGATCGCGGCTGCCGCGGCCCTCGCTGAGCTCGATCGCTGTATAGGCCAGATCGCGCACTACGGCGAATAACAGCTCGGCGACGCCGCGGATGATCACGCCGTCGACGAACGCCATCGCCGGCGCTTTGACCAGATCGATGCGCACGCCGCGATCCTGCTGAAGCACCTGGATATCGAAATCGGGATACAGCTCGCGCGCAGCGCGCGGGTCGTCGGAGGCACTGCCACTGGTCAACACCGCCAGCGCGCAGCGGCGCAGCAGTTCATGCATGCCGCCGATCGACGCATCGCGCAGACGGGCGACCTCATCGCGGGACAGTACGTCGAGACCGCCGCGCGGATAGATGTGCGCGTCGATGGTAGGGAGGATGGATTGGATGGAATCGTTCATTGATCGCTTGCTTTAGTCGTTTATTTGTCCAAACGACTTTATCGCAGATCACCTTTCAAAAACAGCCATTGGAGGGGTTAAATCAGATTTGGAAACACGGCGTCCGTTCCTTCCAGGAACCCGTCCCGATCCCGGCTCACGCGCGTCGCGCGGCTCTTTGCAACGCCGTCGCCTCCCCGCCCGATCGCCTTAGGAGCCACGCGACCGCCATACGAAGCGGCGCATCCGTGCCATCGTCTGAGGAAATCACCGTTTCGTCCGGATCAACCAGCTTTCCGAAGGCTTTACCATGTCTGTCGACGCATATTGCCGTCGTGAGTTGAAGCTGACTGCCATCCGGCAAATCGCAGGTTGCGTTGGCATTGGCCATGCCTGATGTGGGCTGACCGAACGAACGCGTATCCGGACGGCCATGGAAAGCGACAGCAAGGGCTTCGCCCGAACTGCAGGTTTTCGGCCCCAACAGCACAGCGACTTTAGCCGTTTCGAGTGAGGCATGCACTAACGCGGCACTCTCAGCCAGGCGATCGCCCGCACGCCATTCACGGACCTCGCCCTGTTTTGGTTTGAAACCGCCAACCACCTCATTCCCGAGAAATGCCATGAGAGACGCCAACATCGGCCACAGGTTCCCACCGGAATTCAGTCGCAGATCGAGCACCCAACCATTTTCCGCATGAATGGATATCGCGGCGATTCGAGAAGCGACTTCACTGACAAAAAATGCGGATTCCGATTCGCTTCCGCCGATGAAGCCAGCCATGCGGACATAACCGATGCCATCCGGAAGACTTTCCACGATCACCGGCAGGGTCGGCACGCCGATGGAACGATGCTGGTGCGCCATCTCCGCCGTGACCAAGTGGCTGTGCCTGTCGCCGAGTCTGGCAAGCAGATTGCGTATGGCAGGATAGAGATCAACCGGCTGTAGCGCTTCAGCAACCGCTTCCCGTGCATAAGCGCGCGCCGCCGGCCAATCCAGATCATCGGCATGCAAAGAATCCCTCGAGATGATATCGATGGCTGTCGTCATCACTTCGTCGGGCGTCGATTCCAGACCGAATTGCCTGGCATCGATAGTGCGAAGTACCAGACCATCCACATGCAGCACACCGCCGTCGAAAACAACGCCGTACGCCAATGACGTTGCGGTGAAGGGGATCCGAAGCACGATTTCGCGATACGCCGCAAGCCGCGCATCAATGTCTGGCAACATCGCGGAAGTGGCGAATTCAAGCTTTCCGGACGGGCCATCCGCACGGATCCACACCGCAGGGATCCGTGCCTGCTCTTCGACAATCGTCAATATGGAAGACAGAACCACTACGCGACCATGGAACTCCGCAGCATCGATGCTGCGCATGATACCCACCGACGCACCGGAACCCGCATCACTGGCGCGGAGCAAGAGGCGCGCGCCCGCGCTCGAAAATTCATCGCCTTCGCACATGATCGAAACATCGGCGCAGCCGGTGACCACGCGCCAATCGCTCGCTGAATGCCGATCAGATCCGGACGTCATACACGCCTAATGCCTACCGCTGACGCTACAGCGCGTGCGGCGTACGCAACAGTAGTTTCGCCGCGCGCTCAAGGTTTGACGGGCCGAGCACTGCGGCTGACGAACGAGGCATAACTGCGCTTCAGCAGTTCCCATATGACCGCCTCTTGCAATCGATGATCTTGGTTGAGGATGCGGTTCAGGCGCATGTGGATCAAACTCCACTGGATGGCGTACAGCCGCTCGTTTGCGATCGGGCCGGGGGCTGAGAGTACCCCTGCCCATATCCGTTCGATACGCGGGACGCCAACGGCGAAAATACCAGCGCTCGCGATATCGGCGCGTTCCGGCACATGGCCCTGCGCCAGCGGAAGCGGCTTCGATGCGGCATAAAGCGCGCCGATCCTCTTCCGCTCATCCGAGGCGAATCTCATTTCAACGGCGAAATCCCCGGCAGCGCGCCGCGCGAACAACAGACGCGTTTCGATCGCCGTCATTCCGAAAGACACCAACATGCAGTCGACCGCCGCTGCTGCATCCCGCCAGGAAGCAGCGTTGCCTGGATCCATCGCCGGCAATGCTTGAAGCACCAGTCGGCTGTCTTCGCAGAAGAGCTCCTCGCAACTTGCGCAACGCGGATCGCCGCCATAACGCGCGATTTCTCTCACGTACGGATCCATCGATACCTTCTGGACGAGACCTCTAGCGAACAGATCATCCAATGCCGCGCGCAGCACCGGCAGCGTACGCTCGACCGCATTCCCGGCAGAAGCGAGAAAACGCAGGCGCAGATGCGCGCCACCCTCGTCCCGATAGCGAACGAAAAAGAAACCGTCGATATCCGACGTATCCAGAAGTCGATTGATCGATGGCTTCATTTCAGCCAGAACATCATTCTGGAGATGCGGCGGGACATACAGTTTGAAGTAGGCCCAACGCGACCACAGAGGCGCGACGACGCCATCATGAGACACAGAAGCAACGTTCGGCTCGGGCAGCGCCGAACGCTCGGTGCGCAACGCCAGTTGCAACTCGTGGAAGTGCGGCCCGCCGTCTGATCGAAGATGGGGCTGCATGCTTTGCGGAAAGACTTCCGTCAGTATGGCCTCGCCGCCCTTCAGAACATACTTGAGCAGGTCGTCGGTCATCCAATCGTTGTCGAGATGATATGGAATGATGTTGTCGCCTTGCACCAATGCCACCCAATCCGGGATCCGCCGGGAATTGCGCAATGCTCGGAACGTATCCCGAAGCATGGCGCGAGGCAGCTTTTTCAAACCGGCGACATCGTCCGCGGAAATCAACCAAGTCGGCTTCGACACGATGACACCGTGATACTTCAGGCCAGGCGCGAACTGCGCCTTGGGAATGCGCCTGCGCAGGGAAAAAAGGTCGGCTGCATAATCCTGATTTGAAACATGATTGAGAAAACGATAGATCGGCAGATTGCCTTGGCGATCGTACGCGTGCGCATTGCTCATGCGAAGATCGATCGCTTTACCTAACGATTTCGACCGGATCACCACACGTTCGCGTACGACACTGACCGTCAGGTCATTCAATGCAAGACGGCGGGCGCTACGTGGTTCGCCACCACGCAATCGGAGTTCATAGTCGCTGAGCGTAGGCCTTGCGCTGATATTGCCGAGCCGGTCTTCCGGCTGATGGACGATCTCGACGATTGGTGACGGGGTTCCGCGGCAGGTCTCCTTGAGGTACTTGGCGACTGCTGGTAAGCCATGTGCGAAACGTCCCATCACGCGGCCCGGATCCTGCGAACCAACGCTGCGGATTTCGAGGACCGGCCGGTCGCGCGCATCACCCTTTGACCATAGCGAGAACCAGACGACCACCGTGGCGCCCTCCACACCGGAAGAAAATCTTCCCAGGCTCGCATCGATCAACGGGGCGATGTCGACATAGGTTTCGTCCATCCGCTCGACGGCGAACGCGAGAATCCGTTCGCCGATACTGGCAGGGGCCGCCTGCAGCACGGGCTTCTTGTCCACGCGCACCAGGAGGGATAGCGCAGGATGCGAAGCATC
>JAYUIZ010000117.1:0-3092 GCA_043765595.1 Lysobacter sp.
CAATGAGTATGTGCAGCACCACAATGCAGCACCCAAGCCTTTCATCTGGACCAAGAGTGCCCGGGACATCTTGCAGAAAGTGATTCGAGCAAATTCAAATTTAAGTTCTAAACAGAACGAAACACTACACTAGCGGAATACGACGTAAGCCTGTTTTTCTTGCGCCTCGATAGCCCCGAGACCGCAATCGCGCGAGTCGCGCAATGCGTTAGGCAAGGTGGCCATCACATCTCCGAAACAGTAATACGCAGGCGCTTCGCAGCAGGGCTCGAAAAGTTCGAAAATTTGTACGCCCCTGCGGTAAACGCGTGGGCACTTTACGACAACACAGGCAATGAACCACAACTACAAGAATGGACCGAAGTGTGAACGGAACTCACCCGATCGAAGAAGCACGGAACCCGCTGCTGCGGTCAGCGAGCGTGGCGCTGCAACGTGCGGCGATCCGCGCCCGTATCATCGCCGCACAAACAGGCACTTGTCTGGTGATCAGCCGCAACGGCGTCATGGAGCTTGTCGATCCCGGATCACAATCAGTCGCGGATCATGTTCACGAATCTCCAGCGCCATACACCGTTCTGCCGTGATTCCCCCTGCGCAGCAGCAGCGTAGCCCAAGCAAGAAGCCGCGCCGCGCCCGGGAGGGCGCTACGGATGTTTCCGAAGGCCCATGGA
Organism: Lysobacter sp.; assembly: GCA_043765595.1. Classification (GTDB taxonomy): domain Bacteria; phylum Pseudomonadota; class Gammaproteobacteria; order Xanthomonadales; family Xanthomonadaceae; genus Lysobacter_I. Next base: position 675 of record JAYUIZ010000117.1, read on the forward strand.
TCCGGCCTCCGGTCTCATCTTGGCTACCCGATGTCCCTTTCCCCGCGCATTGCGCGAGGAAAGGGTGCCCGACAGGGCGGCTTTGTGCAGTGCTCACAAACCCAGCATGAGTTCTTGATGATGGTGGTGCTAGGCTGACAAGCACAGCATGAGTTCTTGCTAGCGGTGGCGCTGGGCTTGTCAGCCCAGCCTACTTGTCGGCCCGGATTGCCTGTGAGTCCGGCGAATCAGCCGTCTATTTCAAACATAATCCTAGCTTATCAATCGTATTCACTTTGCTCGAAATCAACATGCTCAAAATAGACACCCACGCGCACTACTTGCCCCGCAACTGGCCCGATCTCGCGGCCAAGTACGGGGATATCCGTTTCCCGGTGATCCATCACGGCGACGACGGCCGTTCGCGCATCTACAAGGACGGCAAATTCTTCCGCGAGATCTGGCCAAAGACCTGGGACCCGAAGATCCGCATCGACGAGTTCGAGAACTTCGGCGTGCAGGTGCAGGTGCTGAGTACGGTGCCGGTGATGTTCAGTTACTGGGCCAAGCCGCAGCACGCGCACGATCTGCATCAGGCCCTCAATGACCATATGGCCGTGGCGGTGCGCGAATATCCGCGGCATTACGCCGGCATCGGCACGGTGCCGCTGCAGTCGCCGCGTCTGGCGATCCAGGAGCTGGAACGCTGCGTCGATCAACTCGGACTGCAGGGCGTGCAGATCGGTTCGCATATCAACGACTGGAATCTCGACGCGCCGGAGCTGTTCGATTTCTTCCAGGCCGCAAGCGAGCTGGACGCGGCAATCCTGGTGCATCCCTGGGACATGATGGGCAGCGAATCGATGCCGAAATACTGGCTGCCGTGGCTGGTGGGCATGCCCGCGGAGCAATCGCGCGCAGCCTGCTGTCTGGTGTTCGGCGGTGTGCTGGAGCGCCTGCCGAAGCTGAAGATATGCCTCGCCCACGGTGGCGGCAGTTTCCCTTACACCATCGGCCGCATCGAGCACGGCTTCAAGATGCGTCCCGATCTGGTCGCCACCGACAACTTCCGCAACCCGCGCGAATATCTGTCGCGGCTGTATTTCGATTCGTGGGTTGCGGATCCGCGCGCATTGAATTATCTGATCGACACCTGCGGGACGGACCGGATCATGCTGGGTACCGACTACCCGTTCCCGCTCGGCGAACAGGAGCCCGGCGCCGGCATCGCGGCGCTGGCGTTGCCGGAAGCCGATGAGGCGAGGCTGTATCACGGCACCGCGCTGGAATGGCTGGGTCTGTCGAAGGCGAGGTTCGCGTGATGCGATGTATGCCGATGACTTACCTGGAGCGCGCCTGTGACGCACCGTTCTTGTTCAGCGCGGTGAAAATCCGGTGCGCCGTGGGTGCATCCTATGCACTGAATGGGTGGCGCCAAGAGCAAATCCCCCCTAGCCCCCCTTTTTCAAAGGGGGGAATAAAGCAGTCATTCGCGATGCAGACCGGCATTCTGGGTATACGCATTAGAATTCCGGTCATACACATCAGGATTCCGGTCATACAGATCGCGGGCCCGGTCATGCGGACCGTCAATGCTTTTCCCGCTTTGAAAAAGGGGGCTACGGGGGATTTGCCCTTCGGCATGCAAGCATCGAGGCATCAATGAACGCTGCAACGATCAGCGATGAACACGCGTTGCAACAAGACGCCAATGATCCGCTGCGCGGCTTTCGCGACGAATTCCATATTCCGCGCCACGGCGATGGCGAGATGGCATATTTCTGCGGCAACTCCCTCGGCCTGCAGCCGAAGGGCGCGCGCGCGTACGTCGACGAGGTGATGGACAAATGGGCACGTGATGCGGTGGAGGGCCACTTCCTCGAACCCGCACCGTGGATGCCCTATCACGCGCTGGTCCGCGACGCGCTGGCCGAGGTCGTCGGTGCGCAACCGGTCGAAGTGGTTGCGATGAATTCGCTGACCGCCAACCTGCACCTGATGATGGTCAGCTTCTATCGACCAACCGCTGAGCGCAGCGCGATCCTGATGGAAGCCGGTGCGTTTCCATCCGATCGGCACGCGATGGCCTCGCAGTTGCAGGCGCGTGGATTGTCTGTGGAAGACTGTCTGATCGAAGTCGAGCCCGATCTGGCCGACGGTACGTTCTCGATGGCGGCGATTGAGCGCGCCATCGCCGAACACGGTCCGCGGCTCGCCTTGATCCTCTGGCCCGGCGTGCAGTACCGCACCGGGCAGGCGTTCGACCTGAGGGAGATCGCGCGCCTCGGCCATGCGGCGGGCGCGATGGTCGGTTTCGACCTCGCCCATGCGGTCGGCAATCTGCCGCTGCGATTGCACGACAGCGGCGCCGATTTCGCGGTGTGGTGCCACTACAAATACATGAACTCGGGACCGGGTGCGGTCGGCGGTTGTTTCGTG